>JAYTMQ010000180.1:0-3216 GCA_043728355.1 Bacteroidota bacterium | reverse complement strand
CAGCTAAAGCAAATCTAAAAATATAGTTTCCTTCGTAAAACAACATCTGGTAAGAATTACAATCATCAGAAATATCTTTCTTTGTTAATATGTAATTTTCAGGGTTACCTATTTCATTATCGTTATTTTTGCATGAAGTTATAAAAAGTGTAACAAAAATTATAATTTTAAATTTCATAAAGATAATTTCAATAATAATAATCTAAATTTAAAGCAAAATTATACTAAAACCAATTTACTTCAACAACCCAATCACAAAATCGGGATAAATTCCAATTGCAATATTCAATACAATTGCAGTAATGCCAACAAAATAATATACAAACGGTGTTTTTTCGCCAACTTCGTTTGGCTCACGAGTGTACATTGCCAAAATAAGTTTGAAATAATAACCAACACTAATTATCGAATTGATAACTGCTGCAATTACAACTACTAAATATCCAGATTCAATTGTATTAGAAAACAACATGAATTTAGCGAAAAATCCAGCAAAAATTGGAATTCCAGCCATTGAAAGTAAAGATGCTGTCAAGATTCCAGCCATTAATGGATTGGTTTTTCCTAATCCATTAAAATTCAAAATATCTTCGTTGTCTTTATTTCTTGTTACAAATATTATTACTGCAAACGAAGCGATTCCCGCTAAAGTATAAGCGCAAGTATAATACAACAAACTTCCTTGAGAATTGGCTACATTCAACAAAGTCATTAGCATAAATCCGGCGTGTGAAATACCCGAAAATGCTAACATTCTTTTGACATTATTCTGGCGCAAAGCCATAATATTTCCAACTGTCATCGATAAAACCGAAATGATTGCAACAACCATTTTAAAAGTTTCAGATACATTTGCGTCAAGCGAACTTACTAATTTAAAAAGCGTTGCAACAGCCACAACTTTGGCTAAAGTACTCATTGTAGCGGTGGAAAGTGCTGGAGCACCTTCATAAACATCTGGTGCCCAAAAATGAAAAGGAACGGCTGCAATCTTGAAGAACATTCCAATAATTATCATTGTTAAACCAATGTAAAACCATTGTGGAATGCCCATTCCTTGAGATAAATCGTATATTTCTTGAATGTTAAACGATCCAGTTGCGCCATAAACCAAACAAATTCCAAACAAAATTATTCCTGATGCGAATGAACCCATCAAGAAATATTTCATTCCGGCTTCATTACTTTTTACACTCAAACGATTGCTTGCTGCAAGAATGTATAACGATATGGATAAAACTTCGATTCCTAGAAAAAACATTGCCATATTTCCGAAAGAAACCATAGCAACGGAGCCAGAAAGCAAGAAGACTTTTATGGCAATAAAATCAGAGATTTTGGTTTCGTGATTTTTATAAACATCGTGACCTAACGCCACTAAAAATATTGTCAAAATAATAAATAAACTAGAAAAAGCCACTGAAAAATTATTGACAACTATCATCGAATTGTAATAACTTGATGGATAATCAAATTCAGAAATGTTTAATCCTAAAATTGCTAAAAGTCCAAGAATTGTTATTGGCACAATAGCTTTTCTTGCATTAAAAATTTCAAATACTAGACATAAAACGCCTAGTCCAATTGTTGCTATTAATGTGTTCATTTTTTTGTTTATGATTTAGGATTTAGGATTTTAAGGTTCCTAAATACTCAATTTTTATTTTATTAATTGTATTATTTTGTTAACTATTTTATTATTAAAATCAACTTTAACAGAAGTTAATTTTGAAATTATTAAACTATTGTGAATCGTAAATATTTTATGCGTTCTAATATAACTTTGTAATGGTAATTTTTTCAAACAATCTGAGTCATTTATAATCATTGTTAATGAATCATTTGTGAATTTTGATGTTATTTGCACTAGCAAATAATCTCCAGTTTTATTAACTAAATCATTAGAAATAATCAATGCTGGTCGCCTTTTGAAATCCGTTCCATCTGTAAACGGAAATTTTACAACAACAATTTCACCTTGTTTGTACGTTTATTGCAAAAATTTATCCCAACGATTATCTTCGTCAGACATCCAATCTTCGGATAGTGATTTTTCATTAATCATCATATTTTGAATATTAGATTCGTTTTCGTATGACAAAAAATCCTTTGTTTCAGAATGCATTTTTTCTTCTTTTTCAATAGATTTTAATGTTTGTTGAATAACCAAAAATCTCTTTCGTAAAGGCAATCTTTCTATTTCTTGTAATATCATTTTAACTTGCATAATTTATATTATTTAGTTAATGTATTTACTAAAACTGTCTGTTAATTGAATTCAAAACAACTTCTAAACTTGGTTTGATGAAATCTACTATCGGTTTTGGATACAATCCAAAAAACAATAGAAATGCAATGATTACAATAAACACGATTCCTTCATTTAATGAAATATCTTTAAAAATTTTAGAATTTGTCTCGCCTAACATTACGTGTTGAAACATTTTTAGCATATAATAAGCACCCAAAATAATTGTTGTTCCGCCCAAAACGGCATACCAAACATTGATTTGCGAAAGCGAATAAAGAACTGTGAATTCTCCAACAAAGTTGAAAGTTCCCGGCAATGCAACCGATGCCAAAACCAAAATCATAAACATTGAAGTAAATTTTGGTGCTTGTTCACGAATGCCACCCATTTCAGAAATGGTTCTGGTTTCGAAACGTCTGTAAATTATTTCGGCTGCGAAAAACAATCCAACGATTACAAATCCGTGAGCAATCATTTGTAAAACTGCTCCAGACAATCCGACGAGTGTCAATGTATAAGTTCCTGCAGCAATCAATCCAACGTGTGCTAATGATGAATAGGCTAACAATTTCTTTAAATCTTTTTGGCGTAAAGCAACTATTGAACCATAAATTACACCTGCGATACCTAATCCTAATAAAATTGGCATAAATGTTTGCGCTGCCAATGGTGCAATTGGCAATTGCCAACGAATAACGCTGTACAATCCCATTTTTAGCATAATTCCAGATAGCAACATTGTGCCTAAAGTTGGTGCTTTTTGATACACTTTGGCTTGCCAAGTATGAAAAGGAATTAACGGAATTTTAATCGCATACGCCAAGAAAAAAGCGAAGAAAATCCAAGTTTGTTCGTTGGCTGATAAGTCTAATTTATATAAATCTTCAATTAAAAAACTATTTGCTTTTTGGTACAAATAAACAAATGCAACCAACATAAAAAGTGATCCGGCCAAAGTATAAATA
>JAYTMQ010000179.1:0-20575 GCA_043728355.1 Bacteroidota bacterium | reverse complement strand
ATAAGTTTAATAGACGATATTTTGGAGACAAACTATCGGATAGACTTATGATTGCTGCATTAGAAACAACTTGGTATTAGTTACGGATAGTCATAAAATTTAAAATACATAAAAAGTTATAAATTAAATTATCTAAATCAGAATGCTAAAAGCATTCGAAATGTATTTATTGACAAAGACAAAATCGTTATTGGTTTTGAATTTAACTATGCATCTTTTATTTTCTCGAGACATATATGATGGTATTATTAACAAATTAATTATTTAACTATGAAGAATTATTTAAAATTCGTAGTTGCAGTTGTCGGAGTTACAATTGCAACGTTTGGAGCTATTAACAACGCTCATGCAAAAAAAATGGAAGACAACGTACGTTGTACTGGAGGCGGAAGTTGCGGTTACATGGGCGATTGCACACCAATTGAAGGAACATCAGGTCCAGCTTAATCTTAAAAAAAACATTATGAAAAATTATTTTAAATTTGTTGTTGCAATAGTAGGTGTTACAGTTGCAACATTTGGTTCAGTTGTTAATGCACATGCAAAAAAACAATCACAAGAAGTTAAATGTATATCTTATGGAACCTGTGGCACAGACCACGCTGGAGCAACTATTGAAGGTCAAGTATAACTTTCAAGCTTAAAAACTAACTTTACCAACTTTTATTTTTTATTGGTTGGTAAAGTTTTTATTTTTACCTTTTTAAAACAAATATTTTCATGATTCTGAAAACACTTACCTTTTTACTTTTATTTCTGAGCATAAATCTGTTCTCTCAAAACAAAATTATTATTACAGGTAAAATCTCACTTAATGAGAAATCGATTTCTGATGTAATCGTAGAACTCAAAATCAATCAAACTTCAAAATTTTCTATATCTAATAACAAAGGAATTTATCAATTTAGTAATATTTCGATAAATTCTAATGATAGCATTTACTTAAAAGTAAAATATTTTGAGGCAAAACCATTTTCACAAATTCTACATAATTTGATGGAAAATAACCTATTTGACATAAATTTATTAAATATTGAATCCGAAAAACTTAAAGAAGTTGTTGTTAAAGGAAAAGAAAACACGATTATATCTTCGAAAAAAGCATCTTATAAAATTGACCAAAAAGATTTTATTAAAAATGCAAAAGCTGGTGAAGTATTAAATAATGTACCAAATGTAAATTATTCTTTATTTACTGAAAATGCAATTGTTGACGGAACATTAACTGCAATTATATTTATAGATGGAATAGAAACAATGCAAGGCGAATTGAAAACAGTTGATGCTATTGATATTGACAGAGTAGAAGTTATTAATAACCCATCTAGTGCATATGGTTCAGAATTTTTAGGAGCAGTAATCAATATTATAACCAAAAAGAAAACCCAAGAATTTATAAAAGGTAGTTTTGGTGCGACTGCGGGTTTTAAAAATGATTATTGGTTCGTAACACCATCAATATCATATAAAAAAGGAATTGTAACTTTCAAATCTTTTTTCGAACCTGGCGGAAGCAATCAGATAATAAATTACGATTTATTGAGGTCAGAAAACAACAATACACTAGTTCAAAAGAATATTAATTATACCAAAACTTCCAGATTTAATTATAACACGAAATTAAATTTGAAACTTTCTGATAAATCAAATTTAACTTTTACAAGTTCTATTTATGGTAATAAATTTAAACCATCGGTAAATGGTTTTTCTAAATTGAATAATGACAATCCACAAGTATATAGTAAAACAGGCGAAAATAGTTTTCAGACCATTAGCCTATCTACAATTTATAATTATAAATTATCCGACAATAAAAATATTTTTACAAAGGCTAATTATTCTGTTTTGAATAATAAAGATTACAATCTGTTTAACTTCAATAATATTATTTCAATAAATGATGTTCAATCTACCAATAAAGAATTTGCAGCAACTATAGATTATGAAGCCGAAGATTTGACTTTATTTAAGAAAAATGGCAGTTTTTATACCGATGTTAAATATATTAATAGAAATTTCGATTTTGTAGGTACCAATTTTTATATCAATCAAAATATTTTAGATTTGACCGCTGAAATGGACAATGATTGGTCAGAAAATTTTTCGACCGATGCAACAATTACTTTAGACAACACAATCGAAAAAAGTAATATTAGCAAAAAAACCTTTAGTTTGATTTTGCCTGTTGTAAATGGTATTTATCATTTTAAAAATAAAATTGATGCTAAAATTGGCTATTCTCGTAAAATTCTTCGACCGAGTGCAAGCGATTTAAATGATACTCCAGTTTTTATAAATCCAAATTTAGCCAAACAAGGTAACTCTGATTTAATTCCACAAATAAGAAATTATTATTCATTTTCAATAAACAAAGCATTTAAAAAAGATAATATTTCGCTTAAGTTTTATCAAGAATCTATAAATAATGCCATTACAGAAGTTTACAAAACACAGTCGAATTTAGTTATTCAAACTTTAGAAAACACAGCTAAATTCTCTTCAACAGGATTAAGTTTCGGATTAAAAACTAAATTATTTGGCAAAATAAGTGCAAATATAAATACTGGATTTGATTATAATATATTTGAAGATAAAAGTCTCAATGCAATAGTATATAAAAATAGTGGATATACATTTAAAGGTAATTTCAATCTAAACACAAAGCTATTTAAAGACAAAGTTTCTTTATCTTTTTCTGGAAGACAAAATGGACCAAGTTATAGTTTGTTAGCAAAACGAATTAGTTTCCCATATTTAGATTTAACAATTAGCTCCAATTTAATTAAGGACAAATTAAGTTTGACTCTATATGGACAAAGTCTTTTAGGTAATAATTACAACGGTTTCGATGACATTACAAATTACAACAACTTCTATCAAAAAATCGTCGCTAGAAATAATTCGACGAACATATTGTTGACACTTACCTATAATTTCGGGAAAATTTTTGATGATAAAATCGAAGATAATGGTATTAATAATGATGATATAAGAAAATAATTTTTAAGTTGGAACCAAAATAAATCTTGAGTTTGATGTTATTGGGAAATATGTTTCGCGACTTTATTCATTTCAAAAATAAAAAAATCTAACAAATTTATATATAAAAAAACCTCAACTTAAAAAATTGAGGTTTTTTATATTTTAAATAGAGAATGCTTATGCTTCGAACGGAAGTATAGAAACGTAAGATTTGTTTTCTCCTTTTTTCTGGAACTTAACAACTCCGTCAACTCTAGCGTGTAAAGTATGATCTTTACCCATATAGACGTTAGCGCCAGCGTTATGTTTAGAACCTCTTTGTCTGATGATAATGTTACCAGCAATAGCAGCTTGTCCACCAAAAATCTTAACACCTAGACGTTTTGATTCTGATTCTCTACCATTCTTCGAACTACCGACACCTTTCTTGTGAGCCATGACGTATAATTTTTATAGATTAATAATTAATTAAACAGCTTTACCACCATTTAATTCATCTTGTAATTTTTTTAATTCGTCCATTTTACCATCAGCAGCCAATTGAGATTGTTGTGCCCAAGTTGTTGGATCTAAATGTTGTACTTTGTTGGTTGAAGCGTCTAAAATTGCTTTAACTTCTTCTGCTGAAGCTGCTGCTAATTTTACAAATGTATCAATCCCACCTGTTACTAATGCTTCTGCTGCTTTAGGACCAATTCCTTCGACAATTGTCAAATCATCTCCAGATTTTTTTGATGCTTTAGGTGCTTTTACTTCAACTACTTTTTCTGCTTTTTCTGCTACAACTTTCTCAGTTTTAGCTTCTGCTTTTGGGGCTGCTTTTTTGGCTCCAGTTGCTGAAATTGATTCGATTACAATTTGAGTAAGATACTGTCTGTGACCGTTTCTCTTTTTGTAACCTTTTCTTCTTTTCTTCTTGAAAATGATTACTTTATCTCCTTTTAAGTGTTGTAACACTTTTGCTTCAACAGAAGCACCTTCTATAGCTGGGGCGCCTAAAGTGATTGCTCCATTATCGTCTAACAAAAGAACTTTATCGAAAGAAACTTTCGAACCTTCTTCGTTAGTCAACCTGTGAACATAAACCTTTAAGTCTTTGCTAACTTTAAACTGTTGCCCTGCTATCTCTACGATTGCATACATAACAAATTGTTTTTATTAATTTTTAAGTTTGCAAATGTACAAATAAAATTGTTACAAACAAGTTATCGACATAAATTATTTTTTTAATTATTTTCAAATATGTATTGTAGTTTATGCTCGACTTATTTAACGCACTTTAGAAAATAGTCATGCTGACAATATTTAATTAAACATTGGTATTTAGAAATATTTTAGACAAATGACGTACATTAGAATAATATTGATAAATTTAATTCAAAAAAAGTTTTGAATCTATTGCAAAAAAGCAACTAATGATTTATTTTATATATAATTTTCAATTCATAAAATCTTAGAAATACATTTTCATTTTTTTTTTTTACATTTACAGCAAATATTCAATTTATTAATCATTTATGAAAAACACCATAATGGCTTTAAGTGCATCATTAATGCTTGGCGGAGTAGCTTCGGCTCAAAAAGTAGCTTTCGAAGAATACAATTTAACAAACGGTTTACACGTAATTTTACACAATGACCCATCGGCTCCAGTGGTTATTACATCAGTAATGTATCACGTTGGCGCCAAAAATGAAACGCCAGACAGAACTGGTTTTGCACACTTTTTCGAACATTTGTTGTTTGAAGGAACTGCTAATATCAAACGTGGCGAGTGGTTCAAGATCGTTACTGCAAATGGTGGAACAAACAATGCCAATACCAACGAAGACCGAACCTATTATTACGAAGTTTTCCCGTCGAATAATCTAGAATTAGGTTTGTGGATGGAATCTGAACGAATGTTGCATCCAGTAATTAACAAAATTGGCGTTGACACACAAAATGAAGTGGTTAAAGAAGAAAAACGCCTTCGTTATGACAACCAACCATATGGAAATTTGATTCCAGAAGTTAAAAAAAGTATGTACACCAACCACCCATATCGTTGGACAACAATTGGTTCTATGGATCATCTGGATGCTGCAACTTTAGAAGAATTTCAAGCATTCAATAAGAAATTTTATATTCCAAATAACGCAGTTTTGATAGTTGCAGGCGATTTGAACGACATTCCTAAAACAAGAGAATGGATTCAGAAATATTTTGGCGTAATTCAAAAAGGAACACCAATTGAACGTAAAACATTTGTTGAAGAACCAATTACCTCGACGATTAGAGCCAAATATGAAGATTCTAATATTCAAAAACCAATGGTTGTTGCTTCTTACAGAACGCCATCTAACAAAACACGAGACGCTAGAGTTTTAGACATGATTTCGACAATTTTAAGTGATGGAAAAAGTTCTAGATTGTATAAGAAAATTGTTGATGACAAGAAAATGGCACTTCAAATTGGAGCATTTAGTTACGCTCAAGAAGATTACGGAATGTATATTTTATATGGATTGCCACAAGGAGAAAACACTGCTGAAGGAATCATAAAAGAAATTGATGAAGAAATTGTACGTCTGCAAACCGTTTTATTAAACGATAAAGAAATGCAAAAACTGAAAAACAAATACGAAAACGATTATGTAAACAGCAATGCAAGCATCGAAGGAATTGCAGAAAATCTGGCTTCGTTTTACCTATTATATGGTGATGTAAATTTAATTAATACCGAAATGAATATTTACAGGTCAATTACTGCGAAAGAAATTCAAGACACTGCAAAAAAATATTTAAATCCGAATCAGCGATTGATTCTTGATTATGTTCCAACAAAAGAAAAACCAAAAAACTAAAACAATCAGCAAGATGAAAAATTCAATTATCATTTTATCGAGCATGTTTTTAACACTAACTATGCAAGCACAAGATAGATTACAACCAAAACCTGGTCCAGCACCAATTATAAACATAAAAAAACCACAATCTTTCACGTTAGACAATGGCTTGAAAGTATTAATTGTAGAAAACCACAAATTACCAAGAGTGTCTTTTAGCCTTTCTTTAGACAATGCGCCATTTGCAGAAGGTTCAAAAAAAGGTGTCGATAACCTTACTGGAAGCCTTATCGGAAAAGGAAGCTTGAAAATTCCGAAAGACGTTTTTAACGAAGAAATTGACTTTTTGGGAGCAGATGTTAATTTTTATTCGTCAGGTGCATCGGCAAATTGCTTGTCAAAATACGGTGGTCGAGTTTTAGAATTATTGGCCGATGGTGCATTGAACCCAAATTTCACGCAAGCCGAATTCGATAAAGAAAAAGAAAAATTAATCGAAGGTTTAAAAACCCAAGAAAAAAGCGTTGCTGCAGTTGCAGGAAGAGTTCAAAATGTTTTGGCATTTGGAAAAAATCATCCAAATGGAGAGTTTTTGACCGAAGCAACCATCAAAAATGTAACTTTGAGCGATGTTATAAACAATTATAACACCTATTTTGTGCCAGAAAATGCTTATTTAGTAATTATTGGCGATGTAAAATATGCAGAAACCAAATTGGCTGTCGAAAAACATTTCGAAGGTTGGGCAAAAGCAAAAGCCTTGAATTTAGAATATTCTAATCCGAAAAATGTGCAGTTTACTCAAATAAATTTTGTAGATATGCCAAATGCTGTTCAATCTGAAATTGCATTATTGAACACCGTAAACTTAAAAATGACCGACAAAGAATATTTTGCGTCAATCATTGCAAATCAAATACTTGGTGGCGATTTCAATAGTTATTTAAATATGAATTTGCGCGAAAAACATGCTTGGACTTATGGTGCAAGATCTGGAATTAATGGCAGCAAATATATTACAACTTTCAAAGCATCGACGCAAGTTCGAAACGCAGTAACTGATAGCGCAGTTGTAGAATTTCTAAAAGAATTTAAGCGCATTCGTACCGAAAAAGTTTCTGACGAAGTTTTATCGAATGTAAAAGCAGGTTATATTGGCAAATTTGTTATGGGAATAGAAAAACCTCAAACTGTTGCTAGCTATGCAGTTAGAACCAGAACACAAGGTTTGCCTGATGATTTTTATGAAAATTATATCAAAAACATAAATGCAGTAACAGCTGACGATGTTTTGGCTGCTGCCAACAAACATTTTCTAGCCGAAAACACCCGAATAATTATTGTCGGAAAAGGCAGCGAAGTGATTCCTGGGCTCGAAAATCTAAAAATGCCATTGTATTATTTTGATAAATATGGTGCTTTGACTGAAAAGCCAAAGATGTAAGAAAATAATAGAATTTATAAAAAAGCTGTCAAATATTATTTTGACAGCTTTTTTTTTCTAACTATTTACAGGTAACTTTACTTCTACCACATACCAAAAACCATTTTTGAATTCGAAAATCATTGTACCTTCGCCAGAATAAAAAATTTTGTTTTTATTGCCCTTTATTTTTCCCCAAAAATCAATATTAAATGTTGTTTTAGCATTTTGTTGGTCAAAAACTATTTCGTTTATTTCGAATAATTTTAATTTTAATTTCTTGAATAATGATCTAAAATTGTTTAATTCAACATGATTTAAAGCATCTTTTGAATGAAATTCATCATAAAAATTAGATTTTTTATTTAGAAACATTTTTAAGAAATCCAAAGTATCTCGCTCTAAATCATACTTATGATTTTGATGAAATTCTTCATAAATAAAATTGGTATTAAAACCTGAAATTCTAACATCTTCAACTTCGAGATTGAATAACTCTTCGGTAATAAATTTATAAATTAGTCGTTCCTCGTCATCATAATCTGCCAAAACATCTAAATTTAAGCCATTTTGGCGCATAATGGATTCAATTTTTTCTAATGATTCCTTGACTTCTTGATCATTCAAAACATTTTCTGGTACAAAATCTGGACGACCTATTTTGTCATAAACAGATATTTGTTTGGCATTTCTAAAAGCTTTTTCAAAACTTAATATACTGTCTAAAAATTGACCTTCGATTTCTGGTGGCAATTGTTTACTTAAATTATCTGGGAAAATAGCGCCATTTTCCAAATTCATTTTCATTTTCTTGAATTCGTTTTCCTGACGAATATCGAGTTTTGGCATTTCGAAATCGTCTTCTTCGTCGTGATTGTGGCTCATTATTAAATGATTTAAATAATAAATCTCAAAATTCGATAATTTATTTCAGAATACATTAAGTTTTTAGAGTTTTTTATAAATAAAAAAAAACCTTTGAACATTTATTTCAAAGGTTTTTAAAATTTTAAAGTAAAAATTATTTTTTTAATACTAATTTACCATCAGTTAAAACAAAGATTTCGTTCGAATTATTTTCGAATTTTCTATAATTACCATCGTTTGTTTTTTCGACTAAAACATATTCGCTACCAATAGTCATAAAATTAAGTTCTAAACCTTTAACTGTTTTAATTTTATTTTTATCGTAACCAGTTGTATTAAAAAGTAACTCCTCTTTTTCATTATAAACCAACAATTTCGGCCTAGCATAAGTATCTAAACTTGCAATATTCCCTGAACTTGTATCGCAATATCTACCAACTTTTATAAGTCCGTTTTGCTCTTTATCATTTATTACTACTGTTCCATTTATATTAATATAATAAGCAGAATCTGATGAAAAATTTTCAATTTTTGTTTCAAACTTTTTTTGATTGACTAAATTTAAATCTTTTAAAATATTTTTAGTTGTCATTGGCCAGATACTAAAAATACCGGCATCTTCCTTAGCTTTTTCAAAATATTCATTTGCCGAATTGAGATTTCCTTTTAATAATTCTGTCCAAAACAAATTCAAATAAATAACTTTATTGAAATCTTTAGGTTTTATTTTTTTGTATTCTTTACCGATAAATGATTTATAATAAGTTTGAAGTTCGCTTAAATAAATATCTGACAACTTATCACTTTCTATATTTACAAGAAACTCATTGGTTTTAACGTTGTATTCTTCTAATTCTGGAAAATCTTTAGTTTTATCAAAAAATCCGTAATTTAAATCTATTTGGGTTAAATTATTAATTAAGCAATTATTGATTCCAAAACTTCTACCAATATCTTTTAAATCGCTAATTATCGAAATAGTGGCGTCTTTACTTATTGGATATCTACCAAAACAATCCGTCAAAGCACCACTTTGATATATAATTTCGTTATTTTTTCCTAAAACTAAACATTTCAGGTTGGAAACTAGAAGTGGTTGATCATTTTTCTTTTGATAGTTAAATGAACCAGAACCCATAATGATTTTTAAATCAGCTTTTTCAGTTGCAAGTAAAACGTCAGTTTTAATATCTTTATCCGGAACATTTAATTCATAAGTTGATTTTGTAGCGTTTTTGTAAACTTGGTTCCATGTTTCATCGCCTTGAACGATTAAATCATAAGTTTTAATATTTCTAAAAAATTCCGATTTTGGAACAGTAATTTTAGTAGATTTCTTTTCAGTATCAGCTTTCTGAGAAAATACAGATGTCGAAAAAATAATTAATAATGTAATAATAAGGTTTTTCATATTTTTTTTTTTGCAAAAATAGAATTAATAATAATATAAATAGGTATAATTCATAATAACAAAACTTTATCATTTGTCAATCAAAATTTTAAACAACTAAACTTTTAAACCTTAAAAACTTATTATTATCTTTGTAATCTAAAATCAGTTTAAATAAAGATAACTGAAATAAGTATAAAATGAAACTAGACAGAAAAGAAATCCTTAAAGCACTCGAAACGATTACAATTGCAGGCGAAGGAAAAAATATGGTTGAAAGTGGAGCTGTAACTAACGTAATTACATTTGGTGACGAAGTTGTTGTCGATTTAACACTTTCAACACCAGCTATGCATATTAAAAAACGTGCAGAAGACGATATTCGTAAACTAATTCAAGAAACTTTCTCGGCAAATGCCAAAGTAAAAGTCAACATAAAAATCGAAGCCAAAGAAAATTTAAACGAAATTAAAGGAAAAGCGATTCCTAGAATAAAAAATATTATTGCAGTAGCATCAGGAAAAGGTGGCGTTGGAAAATCTACAGTTACAGCAAATTTAGCAGTTTCATTAGCTAAAATGGGATTTTCGGTTGGCGTTCTCGATGCCGATATTTATGGCCCAAGTATGCCAATAATGTTCGATGTCGAAACCGAAAAACCGTTATCTACAACTGTTGATGGAAAATCCAAAATGAAACCAGTCGAAAATTATGGAATCAAAATGCTGTCAATCGGTTTTTTCACAGCACCAAGTCAAGCTGTTATTTGGCGTGGACCAATGGCTAGCAAAGCATTGAACCAAATGATTTTTGATGCCGATTGGGGCGAACTCGATTTTATGTTAATTGATTTGCCACCTGGAACAGGCGATATTCATTTGTCTATTATGCAATCATTACCAATTACAGGAGCAGTAATAGTTAGCACGCCACAAGTTGTGGCGTTAGCCGATGCTAAAAAAGGAGTTTCAATGTTTCTTTCAGAAGCAATCAATGTTCCTGTTCTCGGAATTATCGAAAACATGGCGTACTTCACACCAGAGGAACTTCCCAATAACAAATATTACATCTTCGGAAAAGAAGGAGCTAAAAATTTAGCAATCGATTTGCAAGTTCCGTTTTTAGGAGAAGTTCCAATCGTGCAATCCATTCGCGAAGCAGGCGATTACGGTCGTCCAGCAGCTTTGCAAACTGGGTCATTAATTGAAACAATTTTTGAAGAAATAACGCGAAATGTAGTTCAAGAAACTGTAAGTCGAAATCAAAATCTTGCACCAACAGAAGCTATTAAAATTACAACAATGGCGGGTTGCTCGGCAGTTAATAAAAAATAATTCCACTTTTCTTACTTTATAAAATTGGAACGAGAAATACATAAACATTATGAACACACAAGAATTAACACTCGAAGTCGAAAAAGCACTTGAAGAAATTCGTCCGTTTTTAAATTCAGATGGTGGAGACATCACACTCATTTCGATTGAAGAAGACAAACACGTTAAAGTTCGTCTCGAAGGTGCTTGCACAAGTTGTTCGGTCAATCAAATGACATTACGAGCAGGAGTAGAAACAACCATCAAAAAATTTGCACCACAAATAGAAACTGTGGTTAATATTTCTTAAATTTAGATAATTTGAAAGTTAGATAATTTTTCAAATTCAAAATCTAATTAACATTTTTTCTAATTAAACGAATGATAGAAACAGACATACTTATTATAGGAGCTGGGCCAACAGGACTTTTTGCAGTCTTTGAAGCTGGATTATTAAAACTAAAATGCCATATTATTGATGCTTTGCCTCAACCAGGCGGGCAATTATCAGAATTGTATCCAAAAAAACCAATTTACGACATTCCGGGTTTTCCAGAAGTCTTGGCCGGTGATTTGGTAAATAATTTAATGGAGCAATCCAAACAGTTTCAACCAGGTTTTACACTTGGAGAAACTGCAGAGACAATAGATAAACTCGAAGATGGAACTTTTATTGTAACTACAAATAAAGGAACACAACATCATGCAAATGCAGTTGCAATTGCAGGTGGATTAGGAAGTTTTGAACCAAGAAAACCACTAATCGAAGACATAGAATTTTACGAAAACAAAGGCGTAGAATATTTCGTAAAAGATCCAGAACATTTTAGAAATAAAAATATTGTTATCGCCGGTGGCGGAGATTCTGCACTCGACTGGTCAATATTTTTATCAGATATTGCTAAATCTGTGACTTTAATTCACCGTCGAAACGAATTTCGTGGCGCATTAGATTCAGTCGAGAAAGTTCAAGAACTAAAACATTCAGGCAAAATAAAACTCATTACTCCGGCCGAAGTTGTTGGACTAAATGGAGCCGAACACATAGAATCGATTGACATCGAAGAAAATGGAGCACATCGCAAAATCGAAACTGATTTTTTTATTCCGTTATTCGGATTAACTCCAAAACTTGGTGCTATTGCAAATTGGGGTTTAGATATTGAAAAAAATGCCATAAAAGTCAACAACAGTTTGGATTATCAAACCAATATTGACGGAATTTATGCCATTGGCGACGTTAACACCTATCCTGGAAAGTTAAAACTAATTCTTTGTGGATTTCACGAGGCAACTTTAATGGTTCAAAGCGTTTATCAACGAATGAATCCTGGTAAAAAATATGTCTTGAAATATACAACTGTTTCAGGTGTTGATGGTTTTGACGGCACACGAAAAGAAGCCGAGAAAGCTGTCGTAAAATCAATAGAATAATTTTTTATATTTGGAATTATAAATATTTGTTATGGATAATTTTAAAATGGATAGAAGTTTTGTTTCAAAATTAACTTTTGAAGAAGCTGACGACCATGTTACTTTTTATAAAAATAAAACTCCATTAGAAAGATTAAATACAGCTTGTTTTATAATTAATAATGTTTTTCAGGTAACGCCAGAAACCAAAATTGATAAAACAAAAGTGACCAAACGAAAACATGTCCAACCTATTTAACATTGATTTTATTGAGTTTCTAGAACTTCTAAAAAAGCATCAAGTGGAATTTCTTCTTGTAGGTGGTTATGCAGTTATACTTCATGGTTATGTAAGAAGTACTGGTGACATGAATTTGTGGGTAAAAAAATCTGAATCAAATTATTTTAAAATTAAAAAAACTTATTTTGAATTTGGAGCACCAATTTTTTCTATAGAAGAATTTTTAAATGATGAATTTGATGTTTGGGCAATCGGTATTGAACCAAACAAAATTGATATTTTATCGGATGTTAAAGGATTAGTTTTTGATGATAGTTTCAAAAAATGTATTTGGTATGAAATAACTGATTTTAAAATTCCTTATATTGATTTTGAAGATTTAATAAAAGTTAAAAAATCTGTGGGTAGATTTAAAGATTTATCGGATATTGAGCAGCTTAATAAATTAAAAAAAGATTAGTTGTTTAAATAAATTATGAAACTCAACCACACCAAACTTATCAATTTACTTCAAAAAGCCTATTCAGCTGAAAAAGCTGCAGCATTTGCTTATCAAGGTCATGCTGCTTCTGTAAAAGACGAAACAGAAAAAAAAGAAATTCGCCAAATTGAAAACGATGAGTGGTCACACCGTGAAGAAGTGTTGTTGATTATGAAAGATTTTGATATTCCAATATCAAAAATATACGAAATCCGTTTTCATGTTATCGGAAAAATAATTAGTTATAGTTGCCATATTATTGGGCGTTTTATGCCTTTTTATTTTGCAGGGAATTTAGAAAGCGGCAATGTTTGTGAATATTTTCGAATAAAAAAATATTTTAATTCATTAGGAATTTCAAAATATGATGAATTACTTTATGATTTAGGAATGAAAGAAAAAGAACACGAAATTTATTTTCTTGAAAAAATAAAAACTAATCCGTTGCTTCCTTTTTTCGAGAAATTCTTCCGTTGGGGAATTCATACGAAAATTAATAATATAGATTTAGATAACAAATATCCGTTTGATAAATCGGAAAGTTATTGTAATAATTAAAGTCCAATGAGCCAAGACATCACATTAAAAATCACAGATCGCCAAGGTAAAATCCACCAAGTTCAAGCGCCAACCGACATGAACATGAACATCATGGAAATTGTTCGGATGTATGAACTTGCAGAAGAAGGAACAATTGGAATTTGTGGCGGAATGGCAATGTGCGCTTCATGTCAATGCTACATTATAAACGATATTGAAATTCCAGAAAAATCTGATGATGAAGATGCCATGCTTTGGGAAGCATTTAACGTCAAAAATAATTCTAGATTAGGTTGCCAAATTCAAATTACCAAACAAATAGATGGCTTGGAGTTAGAATTGGCACCTGAATAAATATTTATACTTTTAAAATTCTAGTGGCAATAGGCAAAATTCTCTCTACAAATTTGAAATATGCAATCTCAGATAGATGCAATCCATCTCCTGCAACCAAATTGGTTTGAATTAAACCTTGTTCTGTAATATCTGTAATATTAACAAACTCAATGTTATTTTGAATACAATAATTTTTCACAAAAGTGTTATAAATTGCTAATTGAGTAGAAATATTAATTGCACCTTGACCAAAAGTAGTAAATGCATAATCAGGAATAGAAACTACAATAACATTCGATTTAACTCCTTTTGCTTTTTGAATTGCTGAATTTACTAATTTAGGAAATTCAACCTCATAAACTGAAAATGGTTTATTTTGATATTGATTATTTACACCAATTAACAAAGTTACTATATCGAAATCATTTCTTGGATTTAATTGATCAACCGCAAATATAAAGTTTGAAGTAGTCCAACCAGTTTGAGCAATAATCTGTAATAAAAAACTGTCTTTGTAAAAATTATTTTGTAAACCAGTTTTTAATTGTTCAGGAAAACGACAATCAATACATACGCTTTGTCCAATAGTATAACTGTCCCCAAGAGCTAGATATTTATAGTTTTTTTGTTTGTATTCATGATTAATTACTTCATTATCCGGAAAACAACCTAAAATTAAATTAGAACAAAAGATTAATAATAAAATTTTTTTTAAGATTTTCATTTCAGTTTCAAATAAATTATAATGATTTGTAGTCTGCTATATTGGCTTGGTTTTCTACATATTCTTTAACTACCTGAAGAGTACCATCTTCTTTTGTGTCTATAAACCATTTGATAAGTGCAATTTTACCTTCACAAATTTCGATTCCAGAAATACTTCTTGGGTGCACGCAACTTCCATCATTAAAATAATTAAGTTCATTTGCCAATGGTTTCGGAAAATGTGGTCGATGTGTATGTCCTATTATTGTAATTAAATTGCCATTGTCGGCAATCCATTTTTTAATTCTGCGTTCTACTTTTATTAATTCTGTATAGTTTTTCGCAGGACTTGTTGGGTCTTTTATTCCCCAAATTTGTAATGGTTTCCAAAGCACTCTAACAAAAAAACGGTTGAACTTCCAACCTACATAATTCATAAAATCGGCTTGGTGACCGTGGGTCAAGAAAACTTCTTGTTTGGTTTTAGAATGTTCAAGAACAACCGCTTCGTGGTATTTTAGAGTAGGCATTAATGGTAATTTCTTACCTTCTTTGATGTCAAAGTATTCAGAATAATTTTTTTTTACAGTCATGGGTTTTTTATAAACCATGTCGTGGTTGCCATAAATCATTTGCAATTTATTGACATCATAAAATTTTTTTATTAATAAAAAAATACTTTTATTGGCTTCAAAAATATCTTTAAAAAATAGGTTTTCCCAAAGTTCATCTCCATCTCCAAGTTCTATATATTGAAAATCATTATCGAAATAATGCTGTAATGCATGTTGATAAATGTTACGGTTGTTGGCAAAATCATCTGCAAAACTTGCGTCGCCTCGATGACAATCACTAAACAAAATAAATTTAGAAGTATCGTCAAAAGAAATTTTATGTGCTTCTTTATAAGCTTTTGTTAAACGACTTTGGGAAGAAAACATTTTTTTTATTCAAAAATACAATTTTTATTTTAAAAATAAATTGAGAGACAAACTACATTAAATTTAAAAACTTAGCAATTTTTTCTCTTCTGGAATAAAATCATTAACAATTGCATAAATTTCTATATCAACAATTGCCATTTCGTCAAGAATATCAACAAGGTTTTTGTAGTTAGAATGTTTGCTTGGTTTAATAATGACAATTATGTTGTCGTTTGGTTTTCCTTTCTTAGTACAATAATTATTAATATTTTCCTTTATGATTAATAGTTGTTTGCGAATTCCTAATTTGCCATAATTTATTGATTTTGGCTCTGAAATTGGAGTTGATAAAAATCCTTGATAATAAACTATGTTGTTATTTGCATCTAATAAAATTGTTAGAATTTTATTTTCATCTGGTTTTCCGCAGCAACCGCCATGGTAACAATTGTTGTCAGGTTTGCTGGGTAAAGACAATTCCATAGTTTGTGGTTTTGACATTGCTGATGTCAACATAAAAAACATTATCAATAAAAAAGATAAGCTGACTAATGCAGAAAAATCGATTATTGAACTTAGTTTTTTAGTTTTAAAATTTGAAACTTTTCTGGTTGAATCTAATTCGTTTGCCATAATAATTAAATTTAAGTTTTGTTAATATTATCAAAACGAAAAAGTTTTTGAAATATTGTGAAGTTTTTTAGCCGTGATAGAAACGGAAAACAAATTGCCTTAAAAATCTTTAATTTTTGTTTTTTAAAACAACGACCAAAGGAAGTTCGTTTTAAAATTACAAAAACTGATTTTTAAGCCAATTTTTGAAGAGAATAGCGCGATTAGCTTCTGAAAAATAGTCTTTCTCCATTTATTAATACTGATGGTTCGATTAAGACAATACAAAAAACTCCAGCTACGATTACGAATTTTAAAGTATTGTGAAGCAATAAAAAATCTTCTTTTTTGTCTGATTTCCATAGTTTTATTCCCAAAAAAATAAAGATTATAAAGCAAATATAAAAATAACTGTCCATATAACCTACATCGAAAATATTGACTAAATAATATACTGGAATTGAAGTTAGTAGTAATAAAACTGTAATGATTTTTTTAGATAAATGTTCGCCATAAACTATCGGAATGGTTTTGTAATTGTTGGCTAAATCGCCTTTTATATTTTCTAAATCTTTAATTATTTCTCGAATTAAAAGTAACAAAAATAAAAAAGTAGCGTGAAAAAAGATGACTTCATAAAAATTTTTGTAATATAAAAGTATTCCGAAAAAAGGCAAAACTGCTAAAAATGCAGCCATTAAATTGCCAATTATTGCATATTTTTTTATTTTATGTGAGTAAAACCAAATTAAAAAAATGTAGGTCGAAAAGAAAACTACGGCTCGAAAAGAAACAAAAAAAGCAATTGTTGCCACAAAAAAATTAAGCCCAAAATAAACTTGTAATTTGGTGCTTTGACTAACCAATCTGTCTAATCGTGACTTATTTGGACGGTTGATTAAATCTTTTTTAGAATCGTAAAAACTGTTAATTATGTATCCCGAAGCGATTGTTAAACTTGATGCCAATACCAAAATAAGTAAATTGAAATCTAGAATTACTGCCAATGCACGTTTTTCTGGCGATAGAATAAATATTGCTGATAAATATTGCGCCAAGGCAATAACTGGAATGTTGTAACCGCGAATGACTGAGAACAAACTTGCGATTTTCATCAATAAAAGTTTGTTTTTTCTTGAAAGCATTTTTTAGAAGATTGAAAAACATTAAACCCTTTTTCTCGAAACTTTAGGATAGCTTATGGAGACAAAAATTCAAAATTTATTTATTTTTAAAATTGATAAACTATCTCTAATTTATAATCTTTTAATGATTGTTTCGCTTTTTCGAGATTTTCGGTAAAACCAAGAATATAACCGCCACCACCTGAACCACATAGTTTTAGGTAATAATCGTTACTATCGATTCCTTGTTGCCAAATGTTATGAAATTGCTCTGGAATCATTGGTTTGAAATTGCCTAAAACTACTTTTGACAATTGTTTAGTGTTTGCAAAAAGCGATTTTATGTCGCCACCTAAGAAATTTTCTACGCAAGCATCGGTATATTTTATGAATTGCGATTTTAGCATCGTTCTAAAACCTTGATCTTTCAATTTTTCCATAAAAATATTGACCATTGGAGCCGTTTCGCCAACAATTCCAGAATCAAGCAAGAAAACTGCGCCTTTGCCAGTCAAACTTTGAGTTGGAATACCTGTTGCTTCGATATTGTCTTTAGAATTTATAAGAATCGGAATGCTTAAATAACTGTTTAATGGGTCTAAACCTGATGATTTTCCGTGGAAAAAAGATTCCATTTGAGAGAAAATATTCTTTAATTTCAATAACTTTTCTCGAGTTAAATTCTCAAGAACTGTGATTTTATTTTGGGCATATTTGTCATAAACGGCAGCAACAAGTGCACCGCTACTACCAACACCGTAACCTTGTGGAATGGAAGAATCAAAATACATTCCGTTATCGACGTCATTTTTTAGATTTTCGATATTAAAAGTAACCAATTCAGGATTTTGTGTTTGCAAATCATCCAAATAAGTAACAAAACGCTTCAGATTTCCGTTAGATTTGACTGCTTCTTCTGTTTGGTTGTCTTCGGTTTTTAACGCTCCGTTATAGAAATTATAAGGAATTGACAAGCCTTTAGAGTCTTGAATAATTCCGTATTCTCCAAAGAGTAATATTTTTGAGTAAAATAATGGTCCTTTCATATATTTTGGGCGAAAATTATTTTATTAATTTGATTTTTATTGGATTTTGTCTGGTGTCGAAAAGTGATAAAAGTCTAATCTCTTTATTATTAAATTTATAATATAGAGTTGTTTGTTTTGAAATAACACATTTTCGAATATTTTTTTTTGTATCCGATTTTCTAAAGGTATCTGGGTCTTTTAAGATTATTAAAATAATTTCATCAAATTTTAAAACAAATTTTTTCTTGGTGGATATAGAAAACTTGAATTCCAAATATTCTAAAAGTGAATCTAACTGAGTTTTTGAAAGTTTTGAAAATTTAATTTCCCTCATTATCGATGTTTTGCCATTACATCTTCATATAAAAAGAATTCTCCTCTATCTATTTCTCTATCTGACTCTTCGATTTCAAATTTCTGTTCTTCAGACAATTCGTCCCACCAATCCTTTTTTTCGGTTTTGAAAAAGTTTTTAATGTTCTCAATTACCGATATATCATCAGTATTCTCTATTAATTTGATAAGATTTATTTTTTCTAATTGAATGTCCATTTTTCTATTTAATTAAAAAATTTCTATACTACCTTTTCCAATTTCATCACAAATATACTGACCATTTTGACAATAGCCAACTAATTCGTCTTTAATAAATTGCAAAACTTTATTTACAACGTTTTCGGGATACAAAATGTGGACATTGGCGCCAGCATCGAGCGTGAAACAAACAGGAATTTTAGCATGCAAACGGAATTTCCAAATTTTATTAATAATTTCTAAAGTATTGGGTTTCATTAATATAAAATAGGGCATCGAAGTCATCATCATGGCGTGCAATGTTAATGCTTCGCTTTCGACAATTGCTATAAATTCGTCAAGATTTCCGTTTTCTAAAACGGTTTTCATTTTCGATAAGTTTTCGTGCGCTTGCTCAAAACGCCTTTCGGCAAATGGATGGTTGTGCATTAAATCGTGACCAACAGTACTTGAAACTTGTTTTTCGCCTTTGTCAACTAGCAAAATTGTGTCTTGATAATTATTAAAATTGCCATGGATTTTTGAAGAAAACTCTACTCCAAATAAATCTGAACTTCCTGAAATTTCGGCATGATTGCCCCAACAAACCACGCTGCCGTTAATACTTCGACAAGCACTTCCAGAACCTAATCTCGCTAAAAACGATGCTTTTTTATAAAAATAATCGTCGCTCATTTCTGGGTTTAAGGTGCGTTCTAACGCCATTATATTCATAGAAAGTGCCGCCATTCCCGATGCCGATGATGCAATTCCGGAACTGTGCGGAAAAGTATTTTCGGTATCAATCTCGAAATGATATTGTTTTAAATAAGGACAATATTGCTCAATTCTCTCGAAAAATTTTTGAATTTTTGGTTTGAATTCTTCTTTTGGTTTTCTTTCAAATAACAAATCAAAACTATAATTATCTTTATTTTCTTTTTTAGAAAACGACAATTTTGTAATTGTTTTGCAATTATTCAAAGTAAAACTAATTGAAGGATTGGCTGGAATTTGATTTGATTTTTTGCCCCAATATTTGACTAAAGCAATATTACTTGGTGCCGAAAAAGTAAAACTTCCTGAGTTGACTTCTCTTGAAAAGTGGGTTGCAATAAAATCGATTTCTGATAGCATTTAATGGGATTTTTTAGGCAAAGATAAACATTAATGAAATTTTTAAAACATATAATTACAAGTTATGTTTAAAAATCTAATTTAATTGTAATTTTACAAAAAATATCCACTAACAGTTATGAATAAATATACTAAAATTTTGGTTTGTGTAGCATCGTGTTTGGCAATAGGTTTTCTTTCGGGTCAAGTTACCAAAGAAGCCATATTTACTTGGTATCCAACAATTATCAAACCAAGTTTTAATCCGCCAAATTGGATTTTTCCTCCAGTTTGGTCTTTGCTTTTTACTTTTATGGGAATTGCAGCTGGGTTAGTTTGGACAAAAATCGATGACAATAAAGAATTTGTCAAAAAAGCATTGATTTTTTTTGTTATTCAGTTGGCATTAAACGCTTTATGGTCTTATTTGTTTTTTGGACTACAAAACCCAATGTTGGCATTAATCGAAATTGTTATTCTATGGCTTATGATTTATGAAACTTATAGTCAGTTTTCTAAAACCGATAAAATTGCTGGATATTTATTTATTCCTTACTTAGCTTGGGTCGGATTTGCAATGGTTTTAAATGCTAATATTTGGTGGTTAAATAAGTAAAATTTTATTGAAGTGGTTTAAACTTTTTTTAATTGGCTGCAAAATAGTCTCTTTGCCCCATATTTCAGATTTTTTTTATTCGATAGCGATGCTATCCAATAAAAAAAATCCAAAATCTGAAACA
>JAYTMQ010000178.1:0-4878 GCA_043728355.1 Bacteroidota bacterium | reverse complement strand
GTAATTGAAGAGCGTACTGGCAATGTTTACGAGGCAATAACAATAATGGCTAAAAGAGCAAACCAAATCAATTCTGAAATTAAAAAAGAATTGACTGAGAAATTGGAAGAGTTCGCCACTTACAACGATAGTCTTGAGGAAATCTTTGAAAACAAAGAGCAAATCGAAGTTTCTAAATATTATGAAAAGTTGCCAAAACCACATGCATTAGCTGTTCAGGAATGGCTTGATGACAAAATTTACTACAGAGATACTACAAAAGACTAATTAAGATGTCTGTTTTAAGCGGTAAAAAAGTACTACTTGGTGTTTCCGGAGGAATTGCCGCATACAAAACAGCAACATTAGTTAGACTATTCATAAAAGCAGGTGCACATGTCCAAGTGATAATGACACCTGCTTCTAAGGATTTTGTAACACCGTTAACGCTTTCAACTTTATCTAAAAATCCTGTATTCTCATCTTTTTATAACGATGAAGATAAAAATGCCGAATGGAACAACCATGTAGAGTTAGGACTTTGGGCAGATATTATGATTATTGCGCCAGCAACAGCAAATACTTTATCTAAAATGTCAAATGGCAATTGTGATAATTTATTGATTGCAACTTATTTATCAGCAAAATGTCCAGTTTATTTTGCACCTGCAATGGATTTGGATATGTACAAACACCAATCGACAATAGCTAGTTTTGACGCTTTAAAAAGTTTTGGAAACACAATTATTCCTGCTGAAAACGGAGAATTAGCAAGTGGACTTTCTGGTGAAGGTCGAATGGCAGAACCCGAAAATATTGTTGCTTTTCTTGAAGCCGATTTAGAAAGTAAATTACCACTAAAAAATAAAAAAATACTTGTTACTGCAGGGCCAACCTACGAGGCTATAGATCCTGTTCGATTTATTGGTAATCATTCGTCTGGTAAAATGGGTTTTGATATTGCCAATTGCGCTGCTGATTTAGGTGCTGAAGTTATTTTGGTTTCTGGACCATCTCTTTGCAAAATAAAAAATAAATCTATAAAATTAATTTCGGTGGTTTCAGCTCATCAAATGCATGATGTTAGTTTAGAATATTTTGATGGTATTGATGTTGTAATCGCAGCAGCAGCAGTAGCGGATTATCGTCCGAAGGTTGTTTCATTGCAAAAAATTAAAAAATCAGCAAACAATTTTACCATCGAATTGGAAAAAACAAAAGATATTTTGGCTGCAATGGGAGCAAAAAAGAAAAATCAATTCTTAATTGGTTTTGCCCTAGAAACCGAAAATGAAATTGAAAGTGCAAAGCTAAAAATTCAGAAAAAAAACTTAGATTTGATTGTTCTTAATTCTTTGCAAGATGAAGGAGCAGGATTTGGAAAACCAACTAATAAAGTTACTTTTATAAATAATAATTTCGATATCGAACCGTTAGAATTAAAATCAAAAGAACAAGTTGCAATAGATGTAATCAATAAAGTTATTCAACATTATGCATAAAATAATTATTTTCTTGATAGTATCAACTTTTGGAATTTCTAATTCTCAAGAATTAAAATGTTCTGTAAAAGTCAATTCTGTTAAATTACCTCCTGCCAATCAGCAAGCTGCCAAAAGTTTAGAAACTTCTCTAAACGAATTTGTAAATAGTACAATTTGGTCTACAACTATTTATAAACCAAACGAAAAAATAAGTTGTTCAATGACAATTGATATTGATACTTATGAATCTGATAATTATGTGGGAAGCATTCAGGTTCAGTCATCTAGAGTTGCTTTTAATTCAACTTATGCTACCCCAATTTTTAATTTTAATGATAAAAATTTTAGTTTCAAATATTTAGAATTCGAAAATTTAAATTTTAATCCCAATAGTTTTGATTCAAATTTAATGTCAGTTGTTGCATTTTACGCCAATATGATTATTGGAATGGATCAAGATTCTATGGCAAATCTTGGTGGAACAAAAGCTTTGGAACAAGCACAAAATATTGCTAATATTGCGCAATCAAGTGGTTATAAAGGTTGGACTCAAAACGATGGAACCAACACTAGATATTTTCTTATAAATGACTTATTATCAGATAACTTTAATGCTTACAGGACTACAATGTTTGATTATAATTTAAATGGAATTGATATAATGGAAAAATCTCCAAGAATTGCCAAAGAAAAAATAATGGAGGCACTTTCTGGTTTAAAAAAAATCAATAATTTCAGACCAAACTCATTTATTATGAGGGTTTTTTTTGATACAAAAGGAGACGAAATAGTTTCTGTTTTTTCAGGTGGACCAAGTATTCCAATGACAGATTTGATTGATAATCTTAACAGATTTTCGCCTTTGAATAACGAAAAATGGAATAATATTAAGAATTAAAATTTAAAAAATCAAATTCAAAAGTCAAATTCAAAAGTCAATTTCAATTTCAAATTCAAAAATCAAATTTAAAAGTCTCTATCAAGTTGTTGAATATATAACCTACAACTTACAACACATAACTTACAACTTAATATAATGTTAATCTCGCTTTCAATAAATAATTTTGCTTTAATAGAAAAACTCAATATCGATTTTTCTGATAAATTATCTATTATCACAGGAGAAACAGGTGCAGGAAAATCAATTTTATTGGGTGCTTTAGGTTTGGTTTTAGGAAAACGAGCCGATTTATCTTCATTAAAAAACAAAGAAGAAAAATGTATTATAGAAGCCAATTTTGAAATTTCAAATTATAATTTGCAAGACACTTTTTCAGAAATTGATATTGATTATTCAGACATTACAATCCTGAGAAGAGAAATTTTACCAACTGGCAAATCGCGTGCTTTTGTAAACGATTCTCCAGTTAATTTGCAACAATTGCAAGACTTGAGCGAGTATTTATTAGATATACATTCGCAACATCAAACTCAAGAATTGTCTGACGAAGTTTATCAATTTCAGATTATTGATGCAGTAGCAAATAATCAACAACTGGTTAATAATTATCAAATAAAACTTAAAGATTATAAAAAATCAAAAACGTTATTAAACCAATTACTTGCTGATCAAAGTAGTGCGATGAAAGAATTAGATTATAATAGTTTTTTATTGGAAGAATTAATATCGGTCAAATTAATTGCTGGAGAGCAGCAAGATTTAGAAGTCACTTTCGAGGCTTTGAACAATGTTGAATTTATTAAAGAAAATTTAGTAAAGTCATTACAAATTGCCGACGATGAACAAATAGGAGTGAAGCACAACTTAAAAGAAGTTAAAAACTCATTGCAAAAAATAGCAGTTTTCTCTGAAAATTATAACCAATATTTCGAAAGAATTAATAGTGTTTTAATCGAATTTGACGATGTTTTTAGTGAAATTGAACAAGCTTCAGAAAGTTTATCGTCAGATCCAGAGAAATTGGAATTGACAAATCGGAAATTGCAAAGCATATACAATTTGCAAAAGAAACACAATGTTCAAACCATTGAAGAATTATTATTAATTCAAAATGAATTGGACGAAAAAGTGGTTTCGGTTTCTGATTTAGAAATCCGAATCAAGAAAGGTGAACAAGTTATTTTGAAATTAGAAGAAGAATTAAATAAAATTGCTAAACAAATATCTGAAAAACGAAACAAAGCCATTCCTGTTTTATCAGAAAAAATTATTAAAATTCTGGAACAATTAGGAATGCCAAATTCTAGATTTAAAATAGATTTGTTGCCAAAAGAACAATTTTTGAATAATGGAAAAGACGAAATTTCGTTTTTATTTTCAGCCAATAAAGGAACTGATTTTGGATTATTGAAAAAAGTAGCATCTGGCGGAGAATTATCTAGAATTATGTTAGCTGTAAAAGCGATATTGGCTCAATATTCGAAATTGCCAACTATTATTTTTGACGAAATAGACACAGGAGTTTCTGGAGAAATTGCTAACAAAATGGGAGAAATAATGAAATCGATGAGCAATGAAATGCAGGTTTTTGCTATAACACATTTGCCACAAATTGCCGCAAAAGGAGCACAACATTTCAAAGTTTATAAATATTCCGAAGGTAATAACACGATTTCAGAACTGAAATTATTGAACAAAGAAGAAAGAATTAAAGAAATTGCAGAAATGCTTTCTGGAAAAGACATTTCGGATTCGGCATTGAATCACGCAATGGCGCTTCTGAATTAGAAAATCAATAACAATTTCAATAACAATTTCAATAACAATGTCAATAATAATGTCAGTTAAAATCTCAATTACAATTTCACAGTTACAATATCAATTTAAATTTAAGTAAAGACATCCAACATACAATTTTATAACATAAAACTCAAAACATACAACTTACTAAATACAAAAAAAAATTATGATAATAGAACCAAGAATGCGCGGCTTTATTTGCACTACTGCTCACCCAGATGGTTGCAATGAAAATGTATTGAATCAAATAGCATATACAAAATCGAAAAGTAAAATTGATGGACCAAAAAAAGTTTTGGTAATTGGAGCATCAACTGGATTTGGTTTAGCATCAAGAATAACTAGTGCTTTTGGGTCTGATGCAGCAACAATAGGTGTATTTTTTGAAAAAGAACCAACCGAAGGTCGAACAGCTTCTCCAGGTTGGTACAATTCAGCAGCTTTTGAAAATGTAGCTAAAAAAGAAGGGATTTATGCAAAAAGTATCAATGGAGATGCTTTTTCTAACGAAATAAAAACGCAAACTATTGATTTAATAAAAGCTGATTTAGGTAAAATTGACTTAGTGATTTATAGTTTGGCTTCGCCTGTAAGACTTGATCCAACGACAGGAATTTTGCACCGTTCGGTTTTGAAACCAATCGGAGAAGTTTACACCAATAAAACTGTTGATTTTCATTCTGGAAAAGTTTCAGAAATTTCTATCAATCCTTG
>JAYTMQ010000177.1:0-37650 GCA_043728355.1 Bacteroidota bacterium | reverse complement strand
AGAGGATTCTTGAACTTTGAAAGATTTAAAATAAACGTAATGTTCTATTTTGGAAATCTAGATCTTATTCCATTAAAATTTTACTAAAGCCATTTTTATCAACTTCTTTGCGTTCGAAACAATCCGAAATTATTTTCCAATCAGATTCCGAAATTGTAACGTAACTTTCTATAAAATTCCTTAATGCTAGCACAATTTTCAAAAAGTTTTAGATGATTATTTTAAAAATTTAAATATTTTCCGCAACAAACTAAAAATTCCTAAAGCAATTACTCCAACGGTTAGTCCCAAAATAAAATCTTTTAACATCGCAGGAACTTTTTCTAAAAAATGATGAAAATACGGAATATTATGAGAAAAAATTCCTCCAGCAACTAGTAATAGTGCCAACGTTCCTATAACCGATAAACTTTTAATTACAATTGGTAAAGCTTGTACCAATAAATTGCCTATAAAATTAGAAATATTTTTCTTATTTTCACTAAACTTTATAAGTTTCAAACCGGCTTCGTCCATTCTGACAATTAGCGCAACAATGCCATAAACACCAACTGTTGCAATAAGTGCAACCACCGAAACTACTAAAATTTGATTGATTAAAGATTCTTCGATGACGGTTCCAAGTGCAATAATCACAATTTCTACTGATAAAATAAAATCAGTAACAATTGCCGATTTTATTTTAGTTTTTTCTAATGCCAATATTTCTGTTTCGGATAATTTTTGTTCCGAATAATCGATTTTAGAATCCTTTTTATGAAAAAAAATTTCAAATATTTTTTCAGCTCCTTCATAAGCCAAATAAATACCTCCTAAAATTAAAACTACTATAACTGCTGGTGGATAAAAGGCACTTAATAAAAATGCAATTGGCAAAATAATTATTTTATTGAGTAAAGAACCTTTTGCAATTGCCCAAAGTACAGGCAACTCACGTGACGATGCAAAACCTGAAGCTTTTTCGGCATTGACCGCCAAATCATCGCCAAGAATTCCTGCAGTTTTTTTAGTTGCAATTTTGCTCATTGCGGCAACATCGTCCATAATTGCTGCAATATCATCTAAAAGTGCGAAAAAACCTGATGCCATTATTAATTTTTTAAATTATAAAATTAATATTTAAAAATAAATTTTAATTATCTGCAAATTTAACTAATTTTAATCGTTTTCGAATTCATTTAAGTTAAGTTTAAAGTTTAATTTTGTTTTTCATAATTTATAAAGATTTTTAAATTTTTAATGGAAAACTACATTATCGTTTTATTGTGCATCGCTTCTTTTTTTGCAGGATTTGTCGATGCAGTTGTTGGTGGCGGCGGATTAATTCAAACTCCGATTACGTTGTTATTATTGCCAAATATTCCAGTTGCAAATATTATTGGTTCACTCAAAATTCCAGGAATTTCTGGAACAAGTTTTGCGGCTTTTCAATACTTGAAAAAAGTAAAACTGAATTGGAAACGCATTTTTCCAATGCTACTACTTTCTTGCGGAATGGCATTTTTTGGTTCTTATTTAATGACTTTGATTAAAAACGATTTTATGAAACCTATTTTAATCTTCGTTTTAGTTTTGGTTGCGATTTATACCCTTTTCAAAAAAGATTTTGGTCAAACTGTCCGAAAAGAAATTCCAGAAAGTAAAATATTTTTATACGGAATGCTAATCAGTTTGTTAATTGGTTTTTATGATGGATTTATTGGTCCAGGAACAGGAAGTTTTTTGGTTTTAACCTTAATCTCAATTCTAGGATTCGATTTTTTGAACGCTTCTGCAAATGCTAAAGTTATTAATATTGCTACAAATATTGGTTCGATTGCTTTTTTTGTAATTAAAGGTAAAATTATTTGGACTATCGCTATTCCGATGGCGTTTTGTAATGCTTTTGGTGGTTGGTTGGGTGCAAAAACCGCTCTAAAAAAAGGAAATGGATTTATTCGAGTTTTCTTTTTAATGGTTGTAGTTGGAACACTTTTGAGGTTATGTTATGATGTTTTTATTTAGAAATATTTTTTTATAATCTTTTGTAATTGGGATTTTGAAATAGAACTTTCTTCTGATTTGTCATAAATGGTAAGTAAATTTATTTCGAATTCGGAATTATTTTCTTCAATTAAATATGTAATAACTCTAAATCCTCCGCTTTTACCTCTAAGATTATCTTTATTTGGGACACGAATTTTATAAATATTGGTTGTCAATAAAACTCCCATTTTGGGATTTTTAAGTAATTCTTCTTCTAAAGATTCTAATTCTTCTTTTAAAGATGGAAATTTTTTGACAAATCTTTTATATCTTGAATCAAATAAATCAATTGTAAAAATTTTATTGTTCATTAAGTAATTCTTCTAAAGTTTTACGTTTTGTGCTTTTAACTTTGGAATCTTTAACTTGACTTAAAGCTGTTTCTATTTGTTGTAATAAATTTAGACCTTGATTGTTTCCACTGTTAGTAATTTCAGGTTTCTCAATAATTTCAACTCCAACTGCATCTTTAAAAAAAGTATTAGTCATTGTCATAAATGCTTTTCCTGCTTTAGTTTTTTTGTTTACTTTGATGGTTAATGTTGTCATAATCATTAATTATATTTACAAATATACAAAAATTGATTCACATTTTTATTTGAAATAAATCAAATAAAAAACCTTAATAAAAACTTAATCAAAACACAAAAGTGGTTTTTAAAACTTATTTTAGCATTTGAAAATAAACTACTAAATGCCAATTATCATCAATCAAATCAACAAATCATTGTTTATTCTAGTGTTTTTCATTGGATTAAACTCTTTTTCTCAAGAAAAAACCAAAAAGCATAAAATTAAAAAAGGCGAAACAATTACTAGCATTGCCAAAGAAAATAATATTTCGATTAACGAAATTTATGAATTAAATCCGAACGCTAAAAAAATTTTAAAACTCAATTCTGTTTTAATAATTCCAATATCAAAATCCAAAAAAGAAAAAAAATATTCAGTAATAGAACCTGAGATAGTTGTTGATTTGGTGCATCAAGTTGCTTCAAAAGAAACATTGTACGGGATTTCGAAAAATTATAAAATTTCGATTGAAAATCTAAAAAAATGGAATCCAATTTTAGAAAATTCTGGTTTAGAAATTGGTCAAATAATTAATGTTGCAGAGAATAAAACATCTAAAAAAAACGAAATTGTAATTTTAAAACCTAATGAAACCTTAAATTCTGAAACAAAAATTCACGAAGTTTTAGCCAAAGAAACATTGTATTCATTGTCCAAAAAATATAAAATCAGCATTCCTGAATTAGAAAAATTAAATCCAGATATAATAAATGGTTTGCCAATCGGTTTTAAATTAATTATTGCTCAATCAAAAAATGAAATTGAAAAAACAATTCCAATTATTGAGCCCGAAAAGGTAATTGTCAATACAGATTCGGTTAAATTTCCAGAAAAAACTGAATCTGAAAAAATCATTTTAAAACAAGATGACACAGGAATTGTTAAACTTACAGATTCACTTTCGGTTGCCAAACCAATTTCAAATTTAGAATTACCCGAACAATTATTTCAACGAGCATCAGAACAGATTGGCTCAAGATATCGAACTGGCGGAACCAATCCTGGTGCATTCGATTGTTCTGGATTAATGATTTATATTTATCAAGATTCGGGAGTTAAACTTCCAAGAACATCAGCCGAGCAATCGAGATTTGGAACAAGAATAAACAATTCCGAAGCTCAGAAAGGCGATTTAATTTTCTTTTGTACTAACGGTCGTGGCTATGTTAATCACGTCGGGATGGTCACCGATAATATTGAAGGTAATATAAAATTTATTCATTCATCAGTTCATGGCGGTGTTATAATATCTTCATTATCAGAAAGATATTATGTAAATAAAATAAAACACATCAACCGTGTTTTGGAATAAATTCACTTGAAATTAGATTTCTAAATTTTATTAACTAAATTAGCTCTTTGAAAATTTAAAATTTAGTAAAATGAAAAAATCTACTCAAAAAATATTTTTAATAGTTAGTTTTATTCTTTTTTTAGGCATTGGAATTTTTGTATTAATTAATCAAAAGGAAGATTTCAAAGGACTTCATTTAGAACCTAACGAATATTTGTTTTTGCAACGTGCTTATCCTTATGGTAAATTAAAAGAAGATAATCTTGCAGAAATCGAAAATTGGAAAAACAATATTAGTTTTTCGTCAAGACCAAATTTTGTAAACTGGCAACTTGTTGGTCCAGAAAACGTTGGTGGACGTATCACCGATATTGACATTCCAAGTAATAATACCCAAACTTATTTTGCATCGACTGCTACTGGTGGAATTTTCAAAACCATTGATGCTGGTCTAAACTGGAATCCAATTTTTGATTCAGAAATAACGCTTTCTATTGGCGATTTAGATATTTCCAAAACCAATAACAATCTTATTCTTGTAGGTTCTGGAGAGCCAAATAGTGGTGGCGGTTCGACAACCTATGATGGTAATGGTGTTTATTTGTCAAATGACGCAGGCGCAACTTGGACAAATAAAGGCTTAAATAACGTTGGAAGTATTGGAAAGGTAATTATTGATCCAATAAATCCAAATAACATGTATGTTGGCGCAATGGGATTGTTATATGCTCAAAATCCAAATCGTGGTGTTTATAAATCTACAGATGGCGGAAATTCTTGGACAAAAACCCTTTTTATAAGCAATGATACTGGAGTTATCGATATGGCAATAAATCCAATAAATCCTAATATTATTTATGCAGCAACTTGGCAAAAAACCAGAACGCCAATTACTAGAGTTTATGGAGGAATTAATTCGGACATCTACAAGTCGATTGATGCTGGATTGACATGGACAAAATTGACTGCTGGATTGCCAACTACTACCGATAAAGGAAGAATTAGTATCGATATTTCGAATTCAAATCCTGATATTTTATTTGCAACTTATACAAATACTTTAGGAACTTCATTATTAATTAGAAAATCAATAAATGCTGGAGCAAATTGGACAAGTATAGCAACAACAGGAATAACAGCATCGCCATATAACTGGTGGTTTGGCGGAGTTTTTATAAATCCTACTAATTCCAATAATGTTTTTATTTCAGAATTTAATACACATTATTCAAATACTGGCGGCACACCTTGGAACAATGCAGTAGGTTCAACTAATGCTATTCACGTTGACCAGCACGCAGTAGCATTTAATTCGAATGGCGAAATTTTGCTAGGCAATGATGGCGGAGTTTATAAAAGTACTGATGGAATAAATTATTCAAAACTCAATAATTTACCAATTTCTCAAGCGTATAGAATGACTGTAAACCCATCGAATGCAAATCAAGTTTATGCTGGTTTTCAGGACAATGGAACATGGCGAACAATGACTGGCGGTTATAATGATTGGAATGAAATTTTTGGTGGCGACGGAATGCAACCTAATGTAAACCCTTTAAATAACAACATTATTTTTGTCGAATACCAATATGGCGTTTTTCTTCGATCTATCGATAATGCAGGTTCATTCGGACTTTCAGATAATGGAATTAGTACAACTGAACCCAGAAATTGGGATACACCTTATGTTTTTGATCCAGCCAATCCGAATGTAATGTATTTCGGAACTAGCAATTTGTATAAATCTATTGATAATGGAATAAGTTGGATTTCAATAAGTTCGAATTTAAGTAAAGGTGTATATACCGGAACTCAGAAATATGGAACAATAACTTCTATTGATGTTTCGCCACTAGATTCAAACCTTATATATATAGGTACCGATGACGGAAATGTATGGAAAACAATCGATGGTGGAATAAATTATACTTTATTATCCACTAATTTGCCAAATAAATGGGTAACAAAAGTAAAAGCTTCACCAAACAATATCAATGATGTTTTTGTAACTTATTCTGGTTATCGTTATAATCTAAATGACAGCAATGTTTATTTTAGTAGCAATCAAGGTACGAATTGGCAAGATTTAACGGCTAATTTACCGAATGTTCCAATTAGCGATATCGAGATTAATCAAAATAATGTTTTATATATTGCCACTGATATTGGCGTTTTTGGGTCATTCAATAATGGTGCAAACTGGAATTTGCTTGGCGCAAATATGCCGAATGTTGTTGTAACCGATTTGGTTTTACATGTAAATTCTAACTTTTTATTTGCAAGTACATTTGGTCGTGGCGTTTACAAAATTGATTTAGCAACTCTTGGCGGATTGTCAACAAACAATCCAGATTTAATTGAAATTTCTGATGTCAAAATTTATCCAAATCCAACATCTGATTATTTATTTATGGATTTGATTTTCAACCAAGCTAATGATTTTGATGCCAAAATATACGATACAAACGGAAAATTTGTAAAATCATTCAAACTAGAAAATCAATCAGAAGGCAAACATTCTATAAAAATAAATGTAAACGATTTGCAATCAGGAATTTATTTATTGAATATTAATAATGAGAAAAATTCTAGAAAGTTTGTTGTTAAATAGTTAAAATTAAGATGTCTGATAAAATATGACATTTAAACAAACTTTAAAATAAAAACCACCTTTTTAAACCCCAAAAAACTAAAAATGCAAGAAGAAAAACAAGAAAATTTTAAACGCGAACTCGGACTTCTCGACGGAACAATGCTCGTTGTCGGCTCAATGATTGGTTCTGGAATATTTATAGTCAGTGCTGATATTGCCAGACAAGTCGGCTCAGCAGGTTGGCTTTTAGCAATTTGGCTGGTTTCAGGATTAATAACAATGATTGCAGCAGTAAGTTATGGTGAGTTAAGTTCAATGTTTCCAAAAGCGGGCGGTCAATATGTCTATTTACAAGAAGCTTACGGAAAATTAACAGCATTTTTATACGGTTGGAGTTTCTTTGCAGTAATTCAAACTGGAACAATTGCAGCAGTTGGAGTTGGTTTTTCAAAATTTTCAGCTTATTTAATTCCAAGTTTGAGTAACGAAAACATTTTGTTCAGTATTGGAGGTTTCTCTATTAATGCAGCTCAAATCGTTTCAATAAATATGATTGTTTTTTTAACTTCTCTAAATAGTCGCGGTGTTAAAGACAGCAAAACTATGCAAACAATTTTGACAGTTATCAAGATTGCATCAATGTTAGGATTGCTAATTTTTGGGTTTTTATTGGCTGCAAAAGCAGATATTTGGAACGCCAATTTTACAAATATGTGGCAAACATCATCATTTAGTGCTGATTCTGGAACATGGACAGCTATTTCTGGAAAAGCTTTAATTGCAGGAATAGCTGCTGCAATGGTTGGATCACTTTTTTCTAGCGATGCTTGGAATGGTGTAACTTTTATAGCTGGAGAAATCAAAAATCCGCAACGAAATGTAGGTTTGAGTTTGTTTCTTGGAACTTTGGTTGTAAGTATAATTTACATTTTAATAAATATAATGTACTTGGCAGTTATTCCATTTCAAGAAATTGCAACTGCTAAAAATGATAGGGTTGCAGTTGTAGCATCGCAATATATTTTTGGAGATATAGGCACTTATATCATTGCAATAATGATTATGATTTCGACCTTTGCTTGCAATAATGGACTCATTATGGCTGGCGCCAGAGTTTACTATACTATGGCAAAAGATGGATTATTTTTCAAAAAAGCAGCTGTTTTGAATTTTGCAGGAGTTCCGTCTTGGGCATTATGGGCGCAATGTTTTTGGGCATCGGCATTATGTTTGACAGGAAAATACGGCGATTTATTAGATTTTGTAATCATCATCGCCTTGATATTCTACATATTAACAATTTACGGAATTTTCATTCTTCGTAAGAAAAAACCAGATTTAGAGCGACCTTACAAAGCGTTTGCTTATCCGTTTTTGCCAGCTTTGTATATTGTTATTGCAAGTGCAGTTTCAATTGCATTATTGTTTACACAAACTGCAACTTGTGGTTGGGGCGTTTTGATAATGTTATTGGGAATTCCGATTTATTACCTCTCTAAACCTAAAAGTTAATTTTTTTAATTAACATAAATGAAGGAACTATTTAAAGAAAATTCTAAAAATGGTTCCTTTATTTACTTTACTTTCTACCTCAATTTTTCCTCCAAGAGATTCAATTTGGTTTTTAGTGATATAGAGACCTATACCAGTTGCATTTTCGTGTTTATGAAAAGTTTTGTACATACCAAAAATATGGTCTTTGTGTTTTTCTAAATCAATTCCTAAACCGTTGTCTTTGACACATAAAACTTTATAATTTTCATGCTGTTCTGTATAATATTCTAATGTAGATTTTACTTTTGGATTAGAATATTTAATAGCATTTGTTGTCAGATTTAATAAAATACTTTCTAGATAGGCTGGAATAAAACTAACCCAAATATCATCAGGAACATTATTGACTACTTTGATTTTAATCAAATTAAAATCATCTAAAAGTATGTTTAATGTTTTTTTCAAAAATTGATTAACATTTAATAATTCTAAACTCTTATATTCATTTGTTTCGACTTCAACCAAATCGATTAGATTTTCGAGTGTTTTAGACAAATCTTGCGAAACCGACTTAATGTGAGTAAATGTCTCTTCGTTTTCAAACAATCCAGATTCTCTCATTGCAATCAATGAACCTAAATTACCAGTATGTGTTTTAAGATTGTGTGAGACAATATGTGCAAAATTGAGTAATTTGTTTTTCTGATTATTAACTAAATTTAATGTTTCAGTTAGATTTTCTTCTCTCAATTTCTGCGAAGATACATCTGTATGAGTTCCAACAATTCTTAATGGATTTCCAAGATTGTCTCTTAAAATTACTTTACCTCTATCTAAAATCCATTTGTATTTTCCGTTACATAAAATTCGATGATAAGTTTCATAAAATGGTATTTTTTGTTCGAAATGCAATTTTATATTTCCAAAATATGCCTCACGATCGTCGGGATGAACTTGGTTGTCCCAGCTTTCGGGGTTGTCTATAACAGATCTATTGTTATCATCAATTTCTAAAATTTTTAACGATTCGTCAGAATAATAAACTTTATTTGTAACCAAATCCCAGTCCCAAACTCCAACTTCAGATGCCATATTTGCAAATTGACTTCTAGCTTCGGATATTTTGTGATTGTCTTCGAGATTTTTAAAATTGGTTATGTCTTGAATCTTCCCAAAAACATTAACTTCGTTGTAATTTAATTTTTCAAGTTTAGCTTTTATAAAAACCCAAATTAATCCTCTTTTTGGCAAATTAATTCGAAATTCAAAATTCCAACTATCAAGATTTAGAATGGCATAATTTAAAGAATTTTTAAATTTTATTTGATCTTCAAAAAAAATTCTTTCTTCAAAAATTATATTTGGATTTTGTTTGATTTCTGATGCCGATAGTTCATAAAAATCAACAACAGAATCACTCAAATAATCGCAAGTAAATGAACCATCTGATTTTTTTGTAAATTGAAAAAATAAATCTTTATCATAAGAAATTATTTTATTTAAATATTTAATATCTTCAATATTAGATTCTAATTTTTCCACTAATTTGTTTTTATTTTACAAAAATAATTAATTATAGCATTTGATAAGAAATATTAAATTTAAATTAACGTTTTGACGATTAAACGCAAAAAAAATCGATTAAAATCATTTTCTTGGGTGAAAATCATTTAAAATTTTAGACAAATGTTTACGATCTAAATGTACATAAATTTCTGTAGTGGTTATAGATTCGTGTCCTAACATCAATTGAATTGATCGCAAATCTGCTCCGTTTTCTAATAAATGTGTTGCGAAAGAATGTCGAAAAGTGTGAGGTGAAATCGATTTTTGAAGTTCAATAATCACAGCTAAATCTTTGATTATTGTAAAAATCATTGCTCGTGTTAATTGTTTTCCACGGCGGTTCAAAAACAAAGTATCTTCGTGACCTTTTTGAATATTAATATGGTTTCTTTTTGTTGAAGTATAAATCTCAATGTATTTTTGCGTTAGTTCTCCAATTGGAACAAATCTTTGCTTGTTTCCTTTCCCAGTAATTTTTACAAAACCTTCTTCGAAAAATAAATCAGAAATTTTAAGTTCAACTAACTCAGAAACCCTTAAACCACAACCATAAAGTGTTTCTAATATAGCTCGGTTTCGTTCGCCCTCGTTGGTTGACAAATCTATTGCATTTATCAATTCGTCAATTTCTTGAATTGATAATGTATCAGGAAGTTTGCGACCTGTTCTTGGAGTTTCGATTAATTCTAACGGATTGTCAGAACGGTAATCTTCGAAAATCAAATACAAAAAAAAACTTTTCAGTCCAGAAATAATTCTTGCTTGAGATCGTCCATTTAACTCTTTGGCAACAGCATAAATAAATTGTTGAATAATATCTTCGTTGATTTTAATTGGAGAAACTTCAATATTATTTTCTTCCAAAAAACTACAAAGTCGTTCTAAATCAAAAGAATAATTTTCGATAGTATTTTTCGATAATCCTCGTTCGATTTTCAAATAAGATTGAAATGATTTTATATAACTTTTCCAATTGTTCATGCTACAAATAAACGATAAATTTATAATTTGATTTTACAATCATCAAAATTTAATAATTCTTTGTAAATTTGCAATCTCAATTTTTTGACAACGATTTCATTAATTGAGTTTTATTATGGAAAATAAAAAAAAGGTTGCGTTTTATACTCTAGGTTGCAAATTAAATTTCTCAGAAACATCTACAATTGCTAGAAGTTTCACAAATGAAGGTTTCGATAGAGTTGATTTCGAAGAAATTGCAGATATATATGTTATCAATACTTGTTCGGTAACCGAAAATGCCGATAAACAATTCAAGCAAGTTGTCAAAAAAGCAATGAAACTAAACGATAAAGCATTTGTTGCTGCTGTTGGTTGTTATGCTCAACTTAAACCCGAAGAATTAGTTGCTGTCGATGGAGTCGATTTGGTTTTGGGAGCGACCGAAAAATTTAATATTACCAGTTATTTAAATGATTTATCGAAAAACGATTTTGGAGAAGTGCATTCTTGCGAAATTTCTGAAGCCGATTTTTATGTTGGAAGTTATTCTATTGGTGACAGAACTAGAGCGTTTTTAAAGGTTCAAGATGGTTGCGATTACAAATGTACGTATTGTACAATTCCTTTAGCAAGAGGAATTTCTCGTTCTGATGCTTTAGAAAATGTTTTAAAAAACGCCATAGAAATATCAGAACAAGGAATCAAAGAAATTGTTTTAACAGGTGTGAATATTGGCGATTATGGCAAAGGTGAATTTGGAAACAAAAAACACGAACACACTTTCTTGGAATTGGTTCAAGAATTAGATAAAATCGATGGAATCGAAAGATTGAGAATTTCGTCCATCGAACCCAATTTATTGAAAAATGAAACCATAGAATTCGTATCAAAAAGTCGCACTTTTGTACCACATTTTCATATTCCGTTGCAATCAGGTAGCAACGAAATTTTGAAATTAATGAAACGCCGATATCAAAAAGAAATTTATGTCGAACGTGTAAACAAAATTCGAGAAGTTATGCCTCACGCTTGTATTGGTGTAGATGTTATAGTTGGTTTTCCTGGCGAAACAGATGAATTTTTTCTAGAAACTTATAATTTTTTGAGTGAATTAGACATTTCTTATTTGCATGTTTTTACTTATTCTGAACGCGATAATACTGAAGCCGCTTTGATGCAAAATGTCATTCCAGCCAATAATCGCGCCAAACGAAGCAAGATGTTGCGTGGTTTATCAGTGAAAAAACGCCGTGCCTTTTACGAATCTCAAATCGGAACCAATCGCACAGTTTTATTCGAATCTGAAAACAAAGAAGGTTATATTCACGGATTTACAGAAAATTACGTTAAAGTAAAAACACCTTGGAATCCGGAATTAGTAAATACTTTACAAGAAATTAATTTGACAAAAATTGATGATGATGGAAGTGTAAGAATGGATTTTTTGAAAGAATTAGTGTGAAATTTTATTAATTTTGGCTAAATTTTATTATTAACAGCTTTGTAAACGCAATTAGTTGCCGTTGACTTTAGTCAACGGCATCAAATTTCAGAGTTTACTGGCTTTAGCCAAAAAATGTAATTAATTTTGGGTAAAGCCAATTAATACTATTCTTTTAAACATTGGGTTAAAACCGATGGCAATTAAAAAAAAATTGATAATATTTAAAAGATATAGCCTTATTTTTCAATATTTATAATGAAATCTAATTTTGGTAATTCTAAAAACCGATTCACCATATTTTTCTATAAATTCGAATTTATTTCTGCCTAATTTTTCAAGACTAATAATGTTGGTTGCAGAAATTTCGAAATACATTCCGGTACCCTCTAGCATAAATTTATTGCCGTTTTCTCTGTATGCAGAACGAATTAACTCGAATTCAGATAAATTCCATGTGGTAGATTTAGCATCAATATTTTCGAAATCGGTTGTTAAACCTTCTGTAATTTCAGTTTTTGAGCCATAGTATTTTTGAATACTTTCGAAGAAATCGATTATGTTTTGGTTTGTTTCTTCTGAAATCATATTGGTTTTAATTTAAGTCAATATTACCTTCAAATACAAATTCTGCTTTTCCTTTCAAGAAAACATTTACATATTTGTTATCAATTACATCAAATGAAATTTCTAGATTTCCGCCTTCGACGTTTATTTTTACAGTAGTCGATTGGGTTTTATTAGTTGCATGCATTGCAATTGCGGTTGCAGTTGCTCCCGTTCCGCAAGACAAAGTTTCGTCTTCTACGCCGCGTTCGAATGTTCTGATCGTGAATTCGTTTTGATTAACTTGACTTACAAAGTTTACATTGCTACCAGCTTTACCATATAAATCGCTGTTGCGAATGCGCGAGCCATTTTCTTTTACATTATATTTTGTTAGGTTTTCGACCATTGTCACATGATGAGGCGAGCCTGTATTCAAGAAAGTATAATCTTTTTCTATTTTAATTTCTGAAACATCTTGCATTTGCAATGAAACTATACCATTTTGGTCGATTGTTGCATTGTGCAAACCATCAATAGCTACAAATGTTGCTTGATTTTCAATAACATTCAAACTTTTTGCAAATGCAATCAAACAGCGACCGCCATTGCCACACATTGTACTTTGGTTACCATCAGAATTGTAATAAACCATTTTAAAATCGGTTTCAGAATGGTTTTCAAGAAGAATAAGTCCGTCTCCACCAATTCCGAATCGGCGATTACACAAATGTTCGATTAATTTGATGTTTTCTTTCGGAAAATCACCATTTCGGTTGTCAATCATTACAAAATCGTTGCCTGTGCCTTGATATTTATGGAATTTTATTGTCAATTTTTTAAGTATTACGAGAAAAAGTTGTTAAAAAAATAAAAATTTCTAAAATAGCCCTGATAGAAGCGTTATCCTTTTTTGTCTTTTTCAGACAAAAAAGATTTAGCGGAAAGCAGGACTGGTCTTGTTTTGTAAGCATTTGTATTGCTTCTAAAAGAATCATTACAAAAATACAATTATTAATGCAAAGTTAAAGATTGTTAACCGTGAGTTAAACTGTTTTTTTGAAATATTTTTTTAATTAATTTTACATTGTTAATTTAAAAATTTAAATATGAAAAAGTATTCAGGATTGTTTTTGGTTTCTTTATTGAGCGGAATTACTACGCTTGGAGCCTATAAAATTTTATTTGAAAATGATGGATTTTTATCAAATAACAAAAAAACATTGACAACAATGGCGCCAAGTTCATTTGGTCGAAATGTGAATTTTTCTGGCGAAAATATAGATTTTACGGTTGCTGCCGAACAATCCATTCACACTGTTGTCCACGTCAAAAATGTTTCGAAAGTAACGATGCGCAACCCAATAATGGAATATTTTTATGGTTCTGGTGGCGGATCGCAACAACAAGAACAAATTGGTACTGGTTCGGGTGTAATAATTTCTGAAGATGGATATATTGTGACTAATAACCACGTTATTAAAGATGCTCAAGAAATTGAAATCACATTAAATAACAAGAAATCATACAAAGCAAAACTGATTGGAACCGATTCGAAAATGGATATTGCGTTGCTGAAAATTGATGCAGGCGAAAAATTGCCCTACAACTCTTTTGGCGATTCTGATAATGTAAAAGTTGGGCAATGGGTTTTGGCGATTGGAAATCCATATAACTTAACATCGACAGTTACTGCTGGAATTGTGTCGGCAAAAGCTAGAGATTTAGAAACCAATGGAATGCAATCTTTCTTACAAACTGATGCTGCTGTAAATCCAGGAAATTCAGGTGGTGCACTAGTAAATAGTCGTGGTGAATTAATAGGGATAAACACAATGATTTCTTCGCAAACGGGTTCGTATGTTGGTTATTCGTTTGCTGTGCCAAGTAATATTGCAAGAAAAATTATCGAAGATATTATGGAATTCGGAAATGTACAACGTGGAATTCTTGGTGTTGAAGGTGGCGAATTGACTGGAATTGTTTCTAAGGAATTGGGCGTAAAACAATCTGAAGGTTTTTATATCAAGAAAGTTGCTAAAGATTCAGGTGCAGAAAAAGCTGGTTTGACAAAAGGAGATATCATTGTTAAATTAGACAATCAAAAAATTTCATCATATTCAGAATTGTCTGGATATATTAATACAAAAAGACCAAATGATGAAATTCAGGTTACTATAATTAGAAATGACAATACCAAGATTGTAGCTGTAAAATTGACTAAAAATGATGTGGCTGTTACTGAATTCAAAGGAATACAGCTTGAAAATATAGATTCTAATGACAAAAAACGTTTCAGAATTGCTTATGGAGTAAAGATAAAAGAAATTAATAACGAAAAATTAATGCAATATGCCAATGATTTGAAAGAAGGAATTATTTTGAGTATCGACAATGCTAAAGCTACTGATATTGAAACTGTTTCGAGAATTATGTCTAACAAAAATGACAATCAAAGCATTCAAATAGAAATGGTTACAAGCTCAGGTCAAGTTATTCGACTTATTATTTAAGGGAGAATATTTAAATATTGAACTAAAAAAATCCAATTTCTTTAAGAAATTGGATTTTTTTTGCATTTGATTTTAATTGCAACATGGCGCGCCGAGACCAAGTCCAATTGGACTTGCTACCCAACTTGTAGCTAAATTATTGTCTAGATTGGTACTTATTAATTGTAAATAACTACCACCACCATCAGCCGCAGTTGGCCATGGTGCTGTGTCGAAATATTCAACTTTATCAATAATATTCCCAAAAGCATCTGCCAAAACTATATTTTGTGAAGAATTTGATAAATTTCTTGTATATTGTCCAAAAGGTGCAATGCCGTTTTTGGTTTGAAAAACTGTAGCGTTTGCTGCTAAATAAATTGAATTGTTTGCTGCAATAACAGAATTATACGGAAATTGATAAGTTGTACCTAACTGCAAAAAATATATTCCTGATAAATTAATCGGAATTGATCCAGTATTTGTAATTTGTACAAATTCTTGATTGTTACTAGACAAAGACCCAGAAACTGTAGGGTTATAATTAATTTTGGTAATAACTAATGGCGGTGTAACAACATTAGAACAAGATGAAGCAGATCCAATATTAGCATTAACCCATGTAATTCTGTTGGTTACCCAAGTTTTTAAATTCGAAATTTCTAGCGCATTATTTGGAATAGTATTCCATTTTGCATGCTCTCTAACCATCGCTTCTGTGATCAATGCAATAGTACTATCAATTAATAAATTTAAAGAATTTTGGTTCAAAGGTTTGCCAGTTTGGGTCAATTCAAACCAACGTTTTGCAAAATAACACTTGAATTCAGGATTGTTGAATAAATCTGTCCAAAACTTAGAACCTTCATTATCGCCATTAGAGAATTGCCACCTATCGAAAAAACTTCTGTCATATCCCCACTGAAACAAATCATTACCCATAGTTAAATTGAAATCCCAAATAGGTCCAGCTCTCAGTTTTCCGTTTCTGTCTTTATGAAAAAAGGTACTTAATTGATAACCATCTACATTTGCAAAGTATTCGTTAGAAACCATAAAATCGACAAATGTTGGAACATCGATAATTGTTGTATAACCATCTAATAAACTTACATTATTTGCTGTAGCTGCAGTTTGTAGATTGTCAAACTGCAATTTTATATAATTGTTTTGATTGCTTGTAACTGAAATGGGTTTTGGAAGTTCATGAATATAATTCGTGCTTCCTGCATAAGACGCCATAGTCCAAGCTATTGGATCGCCACCTGTTGTTTTATCAGCCTTGGTTATATATCCTCCAGAAAGATTTGGCAAAGCATTATCAGTAGCGGTTATTTTGGTAATATCAACTCTGTTTCCATCTGCTTTTAGTTTCTCGGTTAACATGTATAAACCTCGGTATTCGCCATTAATAACAACTTCGCAATATTCAGTTTTTACTGCATAATTGCCCATTTGTCTTGATAGATTATAGGCTAAATAATCTCTAATTAATGATTGATCGAATGCTAACGAATTTAATATCCAATCATTTTCGGATGGCATACTAAGCAAACTTACATTCGATGTTGTTGCAGTTGATGTACTTCCAGCAATAAGAGTTGTCAACGAATAGGGTTTTTTTGGAAGCGCTTGAGAAGTAGAACCTCTAATTTCAATACCAATTCGTCCGCTATAATTTAAAAATGCAGTTGTATTTAGATCTGTTAAAAAATTTCTAGTACCATCAGGATGTTTTATGATTTTCATCATTCCCAAAATTTTTGGGTCATCTGGAATTGCAATTGGGTTACCACTACCATCAAGATCAGTTGTAATAACTACAATAGGTAAATTACTATCTGTAAATGTTTGAGAATTTGCATTTAAAATAAATATAAAAAAAACTATTAAAACAAAATTTAATTTTATTAAGTAAACTTTTTTCATAATTTGGATATTTTTGCAAATATATTAAATAGTTGAATATCACAGTTATAATCAATTAAAAAAATTAATTTTAGAATATATTTTTTTTAATTTATTGATATTTAGAATAAAGGTAATATATTTTAGATGAAAAAAGATTCAAACCCCAGCTCGATTAGCATCAAATAAATCAAATAGTTTGTAACAAAAAACGTATTTTTGAGTCAAATATAAACTATGTTTAAATTATTCAGAGAAAATATTAAAATCGCAATTGGTTCAATTAGAACACAGTTGTTGCGCACAATTCTGACTGCATTGATTATTGCAATTGGTATTTCCGCATTGGTTGCAATTTTGACGGTTTTGTCGGCTTTGGACAATAAAATTACTCGAAATTTTGCGTCAATGGGCTCGAATACTTTTAATATTGACCAATTTGATTTCTCTAAGCAGAATGATGGTGAAGAAAGTGAAGATAGAATGAATCCAATAATTTCTTACACCGAAGCAGTCGAATTCAAACAAAAATACAGCTACCCATTTACTCAAACTTCATTATCATTTACAGCGACTCAAACTGCTGAGGTAAAGTTTGAAAGCGAGAAAACCGATCCTGAAATTTCGGTGCTTGGCGTTGACGAAAATTATATGATGAATTCGGGTTTAGAAACTATGTATGGACGAAATTTCACTAATTTTGATATTTCTAACAACACTTATTCGTGTATAATTGGCTCAGATTTCGCAAAAAAAGGTTTGTTGAAAGATGTTAATCCGTTGGATAAAATTTTGTCAATTCGTGGTGCAAAATTCAAGGTTATTGGTGTTCTTAAAGAAAAAGGTTCGACTTTTGGTAAACGTCAAGATTTGCGGATTATGATTCCGATTCAAGTTGCTCGTTCACTTTTTACAGCTCCGGATATTAACTACACGATTAGTTCGATGGTTAGCAAAAATATGTTTCTTAACCAAGCTATTGATAATGCTATCATTACAATGCGAAAAGTACGTAAATTAAGTCCTGTTAAAGAACAAAATTTTGCGATTTCGAGAAGTGACGATTTGATAAATAAAATTAAAGATATTACAGGTTATTTGCAAATTGCTGCAATTGTGATTGGTTTAATTACAATTTTTGGATCATCTATTGCTCTTATGAATATTATGATTGTTTCGGTAACTGATAGAACTCGAGAAATTGGTGTTAGAAAAGCATTGGGCGCAACCAAAGTTACAGTTGCAGTTCAGTTTTTTATGGAAACATTGATAATTGGACAAATGGGTGGCATTCTTGGAACAATTTTCGGAATTTCGTTAGGATATTTAGTCTCATCACTGGCCGAATTCGAATTTGTAATTCCATGGATGGCAATTATTAGCGCTTTTGTAATAAGTTTTATTGTAGCAATCGCCTCTGGATCTTATCCGGCTTGGAAAGCTGCAAAGTTAGATCCAATAGAAGCATTGCGATATGAGTAGCGCCTGAGCTATTTGACTCCGCACTTAATCATTCTATCATTACCATAAATATCTTGTCGTAATTCTATATTTTTGAAACCTAGATTTTTTAATAAAACAGATGTTTCGGTGCCTAAATATTGATTAATTTCGAAGTATAATTTTCCGTTATCCGAAAGATTTATTATTGCTAGTTCTGCTATTTTGCGATAAAAAATCAAAGCATCATTATCATTGACAAACAAAGCTATATGTGGCTCATTGTCTAAAACATTTTTATGAATTTCATGTTTTTCTAAATTCCTAATGTACGGAGGATTCGAAACAATAATGTCAAATTTTTGATTTAAATCATTAATTTCAAGTATGTTTTTTTGAATAAAAGCAACGTTAACTTTATTTGATTCTGCATTTTTTTTGGCGGTTGCTAATGCTTTTATTGAAATGTCTAATGCGAAAACTTCGGAGTTTGGAATATTTTTTGCCAATGAAACTGCAATACAACCAGAACCTGTTCCAATATCTAGAATTTTTAGATTGTTGGTGTTTTTATTATTTGAAACAATCCAATCGACTAATTCTTCGGTTTCTGGTCTTGGAATTAAAACGTTTTTATTAACCTCGAATTCTAAATCATAAAAATGAGCTGTACCTATTATATATTGTATTGGGATTTCGAGTTTTAGTTTTTCGAGAATTTCATTCCAAATTATTAAATCATCAAAAGAAAATTCTAAATCGATATTCAAAGCCAAATCTATTCTTTTAAAATTATTTTTATTTTCGAGAATGATATAAAAAAAACTTTCAACTTCGGTTTCATCATAATATGATTCGAGTTGTTCAAGAAAAAAAGATTTGTATTTTTTTATTTTCATTTTTATAAAAAATTTAAAAATTAGTCAAATTTTAAGTAATTATTTTAGAAATTAAAATTTTATAGAAACTCCAATTCCATCTGAATTTACAATAATATCCGACGATTCTATAAGAGTTGTTTTTGGATTTTTTAAATCTTGATTCATTAAAACAACTGCTTGTTTAATTTTATTTGAAAAGCCTATTTTTATCGGAATAGCAAGAATAATCATTGCTCCACCAAGAATGTATAAAGCTTTTGAAGGAGGTTTTTCGTATTCATAATTATAAATGTATCCTACATTTCCATAATATCCAGTGGGATAACTTGATGTTGATGTACTAATAATTTTTGAAGAATAATTAATATCATAAGCAAATTTACCAATCAATGTTGCAAATCCGCCCCAAAGTAAAATATTTCCAATAGTTTTTTTATTTCTTCCAGCTTCATAAAGATTTAATGCCGATTGATTGTTAAAAAGAATTTCTCGAACTTTTTCTGGCAAAATTATATTTCCATTTTGAGTAATTCTTCCGCCTTTTTTAAAAGTATATAATTCTTGAGAGAATCCAGAAAACGCAACAAATAATATTGCAATTAAAATTAATTTTTTCATTTTTTTTATTTGAGTAAAAATAGTATTTTAATTATCGATTGAAAATAGTTTTTCAATAAAAATAAATTAACCAAGCGTTAAATTTAATAGAAATAATATATTCAATTGTTTGAATATTTGTTACTTTGTATAAATATTTTAAATTTTGAAAATTTTAGTCTTTTTAGCTATATATTGTTTTGTGTTTTTATTGATAGAAGTTTATGCTTATCAAGCCTTTAAAACACTTTTTTTATCAAAAACATCTCGCAGAATTTACATTTTTATTAGTGCATTTATATTTTTAATAATTTTGTTTTATTTGACAAAATTTGATAGGTCTCAAGGTGCAACTCGAACAAATATGTACACAATGGGTGCTTTGTTGTTGGTATTGGTTCCAAAAATGATTCTTGCCTTTTTTATGTTTAGCGAAGATATTGTTAGAGTTTTAACAGGCTGCGTTTACTATTTTATAAATTCTGATGATAAAGTTAATTTTTTGCCATCACGACGCAAGTTTGTTTCTCAAATTGGTTTGGGTTTAGCCGCAATTCCTTTTTTATCAATGATTTATGGCATTACAATTGGGCGTTATAATTACAAAGTTATCAAGCAAAGGTTATTTTTTGAGGATTTACCGTCTGATTTTGATGGATTTACAATTACACAAATATCTGATGTACATAGTGGTAGTTTTGACAATCCTGAAAAAATAAATTACGCAATAGATTTAGTCAATGAACAAAATTCAGATTTGATTCTTTTTACTGGTGATATTGTCAACAATAAAGCCGAAGAAATGCATCCGTGGATTGATGTTTTTAATAGAATTGATGATCATAAATTTGGAAAATTCGCAGTTCTTGGCAACCATGATTATGGAGAATATATAGATTTTCCAAATCCACAAGCCAAATTAGAAAATTTTGAAGCTATCAAAAAATTGTACGGACAAATTGGTTTTGATTTATTATTAAATGAGCATAAAACAATTGAAAAAGGCAATCATAAGTTAGCAATTGTTGGTGTAGAAAACTGGGGAAAAGGTTTCAAGCAAGCTGGTGATTTAAATAAAGCTGCTACTCATTTGTCGAAAGACGATTTCAAAATATTGATGTCTCATGACCCAAGTCATTGGGAATATGAAGTCAAAAATCATGAAAAACATTTTCAGTTGACACTTTCTGGACATACACACGGAATGCAATTTGGAATAGAAATTCCGGGAATTATAAAATGGAGCTTGGCGCAATTTGCTTACAAACAATGGGCAGGATTGTATGAAAATTTTGGTAGGTATATTTACGTAAATCGTGGTTTTGGCTTCCACGCTTTTCCAGGAAGAGTTGGAATTATGCCAGAAATAACAGTAATTGAACTAAAAAAAGGTAAAAATTTAGCTTAAATAGTTAAATTTGTTATATTTGTAGTATTATTGCAGATTGAAACAATCAATATTAAGTAATTTTTTTGGTTTTATGTCAAAATTCGGAGAACTTATAAGCGCACAAACACCAGTTTTAATCGATTTTTATACCGATTGGAACGAGCCTTCAATATCAATGCATCCAGTTATTCGCGATGTTGCAGCAGCTTTGGGCGATAAAGCAAAAGTCATTAAAATTGATGTAGATAAAAATCAAGAATTAGCCGAAGCTTTAAGAATCAAAGGTTTGCCTACACTAATGATTTATAAAGATGGTCAAATGATGTGGCGACAATCTGGAGAACTCGATGCTAACACAATTATAAGTTTGGTTCAAGAACAATTATAGATTTTTGGCTAACTGATTGTTTCACAAATAAATTCTTTTTCTTTCAAAAAATCCAATGTTTTTGGTAATACATATTCCAAATTTTTGAACGCTTTTTGACTGTCGTGAAAAACTATTATACTTCCAGATTTAATATTTCTTAAGACATTTTCAAGACATTTTTCTGGCGAAATTGTTGAATCAAAGTCTGCACTCAAAACATCCCACATAATTATTTTAAAACCTAATTTTCGTAATTCTTTTGACTGCGATGGTTTTATTTTGCCATACGGCGGGCGGAATAATTTAGATTTTATATTGCAGATTTTATCCTGAAACCTCGGGAGCAGATTGTCTAATTGTATTGTGTTCTGAATATATTTTTTATCATCAGTTTTCCAACCATTCAAATGATTATATGTGTGATTTCCGATAGAATGCCTTTCCTTTATTAAGTTTTGATATATTTCTGGATATTTTACTATGTTATTTCCAATACAAAAAAAAGTTGCTTTGGCATCGTACTTTTTTAATTGATCTAAAACCCAATTGGTTATTTCTGGAGTTGGGCCATCATCAAAAGTTAAATAAACTTTATTGTCACTATTTGGAATATCCCAAACATAATTCGAGAATATTTTTTTAATAAAAGAGTGGGTTTTTATCCAGTAAGGTTTCATTTTGATTCTCTATTTCAAATTTATTAATGAAAAATATTAATATTTTTAATTCATTTCAAAGTTTGAAAAAAAGTCAATCTTTAAATTTTTGGAATCCATATTTTTCGATAATTTCTGCATGCTCATCTTGAAACGTTTTCTTTTTATGATGTTCTTCTTGATTTTTTATGTAATTTCTAACTTTTTCAATTGCCGATTGAGAAACCGACATCGCATAATATTCATCCTGCCATTGTAATTTTTTAGAAATGAAATTTTGTTGATTAAACCAAAACGCTGATTCGCCTTTTATTAGTTGCATTATTTTGCTAATTGTTTGTTCTGTTCCAAGTGAAATTAAACAATGACAATGGTCATTGTAACCATTCACAAAATCAATAAAAATTTCTTTTTTTATGGCATTTTCTTTAATGTGATTCCACATTTTATTTCTCAAATCTAGTGATTCAAGATAAGGAATACGGTTTTTTGTACACCATACAAAATGAATATAAACTTTTACAAATGGCATAATTTTGGAATATTTATTTTGGCTAAAGCCAACAAGATACTTATTTAAAAACCACAGGTTGAAACCTGTTGCAATTGAAACATAATTGATTTCAACATTATAATTTAAAAACAAATTTTTAAAATTCACAGATTGAAACCTGTGGCAATTGAAACATAATTGATATCAATTATACAACATAAAATCAAATATTTCTTTATTGAAATTCAGAATACTGAAATAAGTATTAAAATTCACAAATTGAAAACTGTGGCAATTGAAACATAATTGATATCAATTATACAACATAAAATCAAATATTTCTTTATTAAAATTCAGAATACTGAAATAAGTATTAAAATTCACATTTTTGAAATTTGTTACAATTGAAGCATAATTGACTTCAATCTTCTAAATATTTATTACAACTTCAATTACCTCCAGCTTCAGCTGGAGGAATTTCAAGGAACTTTTCATTGGCTTTAGCCAAATTATAATTTATTAAAACCTACAAATCAGCTTCAATTCCAAATCTTTCAAAAGTTTTATTGTAAGTATCAAAAGTTGGTTTGTTTTTATTAAAAAACTCTATATCTTTTTGTTCTTTGGCAATTTCTAACAAACTTTTGAAATAAATCAAAGCACGTTGAATTTCAATTGAAATTGCATCTTGTTCTCTTGATTTCATATTGCCATAAAACATGAGTTGTTCTTTGTATTTGCCAATTAGTTTGGTCAATAAATCTCTTGCCTTTTGCTTTTCTCCAATTTCATAATAACCATTTGCAAAAGGTTCTAAAGCGGTGTAATAACCAAATTTTTCGAATGGCATTTTGGTCATTGCCAATTCAATAACATTTTTGGCTTTGCCTTTTTGACCTTCAAGAATAAGTTGTTCCATTAATCTGCCGAGGTTGGTTCTGTAAGAAATGCATTCACGACGGGTTTCTACATCGTGATAAATATCGCCATCAGAATTTCCCCAATCCCAATCCATAACTTTTTTGTACATTATTCCAGAATCGATTCTTCCCATATCGACAAGACTTGCATTTTCTGGAATTGGCGTTTTTAATGGTACCAATTTATAAACCATTCCTTCTAGTTGCAAATATTCTTTCATCCAAATATAATCGTCATCGCCAAATGCGCCAGGCGAGAAATAAATTGGTCGTTTCCAGTTATTATTTACAAAAATATCCAACATCATAAGTCGGTTTTTATAAATGCCACCTTCTTTAAAATCGATATCGATATAAGGAACAATCGAATCATAATCTTTTGGATTGACAACTTTATTTTTAATAATCGTTGCTTTATCAACAGGAATTCTGATTTTATCGGTCGGAAAATAGTGATATTTAATACCGTTTTCCATTTCGATCATTGCCTTTGGATTGTCAAGTTTTATAAATTCAATGAATTTTTTTACATCAATTCTTTCATCAGTTGTTTTCTTTTGAATTACAAAATCTAATTTATCACCAACATATTGGTCATAATTAAATGATATTGGCAATCCATCAGACTCATAAGTTTTGTTTTTCATTTGATCTACATACCAATCGGTCATAAATAAACTGGTACAATTTATTTTAATATCGGTTCGGTAACCTTCAATTTCTTGCATGTACCAAAGCGGGAAAGTATCGTTGTCGCCAATGGTGTACAAAATCGCATTTTTGTCACAAGAACTCAAGTAAGCCTTTGCCAATGCAACGGCGGTTCGCTTGCCAGAACGGTCGTGATCGTCCCAGTTTTGAAAAGCCATAAGAACTGGCGCAGCAAGCAAACAAACAGCAATTGCAATCGGAGCAGCGATTTTGGGTTGCAGATAATTCCTTATAAAATCATAAATAGCATAACAGCCAAAACCTATCCAAATTGCAAAAACATAAAACGATCCAACAAGCGCGTAATCACGTTCGCGAGGTTCGAATGGTCTTTCATTAAGGTATATTTTCAATGCTATTCCGGTCATTAAAAACAGAATCATTACTACATAAAAACTTTTTAAATCTTTCTTGGCGTGATAAAATATTCCGATTAATCCTAAAATAAATGGTAAGAAAAAATAAGTGTTTCGCCCTTTATTATTTAGAACATCGCTTGGCAAATCTGACTGCGAACCCAAGTGCAATTCGTCAATAAATTTAATTCCTGATAACCAATTTCCATCAAGATTATCGGCACGACCTTGCTCATCGCTTTGGCGACCAACAAAATTCCAAAACAAATATCTAAAATACATATATCCGAACTGGAAATTGAACATAAACCCAATATTATCAACAGTTGATGGTTTTTCGACTATCAAATAATCTTTGTAACTTTTCAAGAATTTGATATAATCTTCGTTGTCAACATCGCCTTTACTTCTTGCGGTTCTGAACTCGGCAACTGTTTTTACGATTTCGCTTTTTAATTGTTCTAACGCTTGATCGTGTTGCTCTTCGGTTAGTTTTTCGAGATCAATTCCGTAACCTGCCAAATCTTGTTCATAGTCATAAGCTGTATTAATTTCGAATTTCAATTCATCTGAATAAGCCATATAATTCTCAGCATTATCAGTACTCCACATTCTCGGAAGTACCGTTTTTTGTGAATCGCTAGAATTTTGTTTGGCGTTTTTATAATTATTTACAATGACATATTTTCCAGTTTTATAATCTCGGTCATAATTAATTTTATCATCTAAAAACGGAGTGTCATCATCTAATCCAACAAACAAATCGGTGTATTGCGATCCATAAAACAATGGATTTTCGCCATATTGTTCTCGGTTATAATAAGCCAAAACTTCAGCTGCATCTGATGGTTTATTTTCGTTTATTGGAGTATTGGCGTTGGCACGAATGGGTAGCATTATCCAAGTCGAAAATCCAATTAATATAAATAAAACGCACAAAACTAAAGTGTTAATGTTTACAAAACCTTTTTGTCTTGTATATTTTAATCCGAAATAAAAACTTACAATTAAGAAAATAGTAAATAATATTGTTCCAGAATTGAATGGTAATCCAAAACTATTGACCATAAATATTTCACTTTTGGCAAAAAACGACATTGTTAAGGGCAATAACAATTTAAAAATAAATAACAAAACGGCAACGACAACCACGTTTGCAATAATAAAATTCTTGAAAGTAACTGTTTTGTAATTTTTAAAATAATACAATAATCCGATTGACGGAATGGTCAACAAAGCCATAAAATGTACTCCAAACGACAGACCTATAACCAAAGAAATTATCAATAACCAACGGTTTCCTCGTGGCGTATTCATATCTTGTTCCCAACGTAAACCAAGCCAAAAAAGCAATGAAATTAATAATGTTGCCATTGCATAAACCTCAGCTTCGACGGCATTGAACCAAAAACTATCAGAATAAGTATAAGCCATTGAACCTACAAATGCGCTACCAAGAATTGCAATATATCCATTTTTATCAATCTCAGAAAATGAAGAAATAATGTTTTTTAATATGATTGTCGACGACCAAAAAGCAAATAAAATAGTAAATGCTGACGAAAAAACCGACATCATATTCACCATCAAAGCAATATTTTCTTTGCCGATAGCAAACATTGCAAAAAATGCACCTATCATTTGGTACAATGGCGCACCTGGTGGGTGACCAACTTCAAGTTTAGCTGCCGTAGAAATATACTCGCCACAATCCCAGAAACTCATTGTAGGTTCTACGGTAAGTGTGTACGAAATTAACGCTATTGCAAATGCGAACCAACCCGAAATTGTATTCCATTTTTTGAAGTCGAATGTTGTCATAAATATTTTAAAAAAAGAATTTTAAACTAGCTACAAAGAAACTATTTTTTTGTTAAATGCACCTTAGAATAACAAAAATTTATTTGAATTTTTGAATAATCTTATAGCTAATTTAAACTGAATAGAAAGACTTTAGAATTTTATAAATGTTACAAAAAATTTATTTTAATATTTTTTTTAAAAAAGGTTTGTATTAATTAAAAAAAAATATTAAATTTGCACACGCTTAAACAAGCATATTGGTCTATGGTGTAATGGTAACACAACTGTTTTTGGTGCAGTCTTTCTAGGTTCGAGTCCTAGTAGACCAACAAAAAACCTCTCAAAAAATTGAGAGGTTTTTTTATTTTAAAAAACGCAGTATGTTATTTACTCACAATAATTTTTTGAGAATAATTTACACCATCAATTCCTAAATTCAAGATATACATTCCATTTGATAGGCTAGAAACATCAATTTGATTAGTGAAATTTGCTGATTTTATTGATCTTCCTCCTAAATCGACAATACTGTAATTGGCTTTTTCGTAGGCAAAAGGTAAATCAATAGTCAAAATATTTGAAACAGGATTTGGGTATAATCCAATATTTTTAGAACTAAAACTTGCTAATGCTAATGGCACAACTGGCAATTGAACCAATGCACCACCAGTATTCAAAGCAACCCATAATCCAAAAGCTGGACCACTGCTATTAACTGCTGGATTTAAAAATCCAGATGCCAAAACAGTAATCGCTTTTCCTGCTAATCCTAAAGTTGAAAGTGGAGCAGAAAAAGTTGCAACAACTGGCGAACCAGCCGCTGGAGTTACATTTAATGTATAATTAGCAGTTGCTAATTCTAAATAACCAGCAAATGAAGGATAAGAAATATCATTAACTAAAGCAGGAACTGGAACACTAGTTTCGTTAACATCAACCATTGGCGCATCAGTCGAACCGTGGTGAACCAAAACATCAGTTTTTGTTGCAACATTAGCAGTTTCACGAGCAGTTGCATATACTGACAGCTGGAATGCTCTTGTTGCAGAACTAGGAGTATATCCAGTGGCACTTACTATTCCGTCAGCAACTAAAATATATTTAGAACCTGCAACTAATGTTGGAGTTAATGTATATAATGATGGAGAGGCAACCGTACTTGCGGGTCCTTTTACTTGAATTGTTATTGGTACTCCAGCTGGTGCATCTATAAATGGTGTTGAAGTTCTAAAAGCAAAATTGTCTAAAAGCAAGGTATTATTCAAATAAACATCGACAGTTGCAGCAGCTAAATCAGCACAATTGTGAATGACTTGAACTCTTGCTGTTGAACTTGGTAAAGGAATTAAATCTCCACCTGTATTTAATGCAACCCATAAGCCGAAAGCTGGACCATTACTATTAACAGCAGGATTCAAAAATCCTGAAGCCAAAACTGTAATCGCTTTTCCTGCTAAACCCAATGCTTGCAATGGTGCAGAATAACTAGCTACAACTGGCGAACCAGCCGCTGGTGTAACATTTAAAGTATAATTAGCAGTTGTTAATTCTAAATAACCAGCAAATGCAGGATATGAAATATCGTTAACTAATGCTGGAACTGGAACACTTGTTTCGTTAACATCAACAGTTGGCGCATCTGTTGAACCATGATGAACCAAAACATCTGTTTTTGTGGCTACGTTTGCAGTTTCACGACCCATTGCGTAAACCGAAATTTGAAATGCTCTTGTTGCAGAACTTGGTGTATATCCAGTGGCACTTACTATTCCGTCGGCTACTAAAATATATTTAGAACCTACTGTTAAAGTTGTTGTTAAAGTGTACAATGCAGGCGATGCCTGAGTACTTGTTGGTGCTTTTACTTGAATTGAAATTGGCACACCAGCTGGAGCATCTATAAATGGAGTTGCGGTTCTAAATGCAAAATTATCTAATAGTGGTGCAGCTCCATTATTCAAATAAACATCGACTGTTGCAGCTGCCAAATCAGCGCAATTGTGAATGACTTGAACTCTTGCGGTTTGAGATTGTGTATGATTTATCCCCAAAATAATCATACAAAAGGCTAAGTAACCTGTAATTTTTTTCATAATATTTGTTTTTAAAATGGTTTTGTGTTTAATTTTCTAAAGTTGTTTTTGACTGAAATCCTCCTTTCTAATTTTAAAAAAATTGTTATTAAATTTATATTTATTATTATAAGAGCTAAACACTCTAAAAGGGTTGCGTTAAAAAATTATTTTTTTAAATTAATTTTTTAAATAGAAATTTCTATTTATTTGGACACATTAGATTAATTGTTTAAATACCTTGTTGACAAATATTTTGAATCTTTTTTCATCGATTAAAGCAAAATATAAGTATTAATAAATTGATATTAAGATTATTAAATAAAAAACACAATTAAAGTAATAATTCAACCATAAATGTTTTTATTTTAATAAGAATGGTTTAAATAAATAATTTATTACATTTGGAAATTAATATTACAACTTAAACTTAAATCAAAATTATTATGAAAAAAAATTATTTTACTTTTTTGATGTTTCTGTTTTTTGCAGGAATACTTCAAGCACAAGTCACCCCAACATTTACGCAAGTAGCACCAATTTGTTCAGGAGCAACATTGGCTGCTTTGCCAACTACCTCTGATAATTTTATTGCAGGAACTTGGGCTCCAGCCCCTGTTAACACAGCAACAACGACATACACATTTACACCAACTGATCCATTATTAGCAACTACAACAACGATGACAATTGTCGTAAATCCTCAGCTTGTTTTGACTTTTACAGCAAATCCAAATCCTATTTGCTCTGGAACAAGTAGTGTTTTGACAGTAAATGCATCTCCAATTATAACTTATGGTTCACAAACTATTGGAATGAATCAAGCAGCATTTGGTGTTCCTGTTACAAGTCCCCTTTCTGGTGTAATAGTAAATTCGCCGAATAATGGTTGTAATATTGGTACTCCTGCAGTTTCACCTTATACAGCTGGACAATTTGCAGGAAAAATTGTTTTAATTCAAAGAGGAATTTGTCCATTTGTGCAAAAAGTTAAAAATGCTCAGGATGCTGGCGCAATCGCAGTTATAATTTATAACAATGCAGCTGGTGGAATAGCTCCTGCTGGTGCAGACCCAACAATAACTATTCCAGTTTATGGTATTACCCAAGCAAACGGTACAGCAATAATTGCAGCAATGGTTGCAGGCGAATTGCCAATATCTCTATTAGCAGCTCCACTAGTTACAGATTTGACATTTTTATGGGCAACTGGTTCTGTTACAACACAAACAATTAATACTGGTATTTTGAATGTAACCACCCCGTTTTTAGTAACTGTTACAAATACTGTGACAGGTTGTTTTACAGCATCTACAGTTAATGCTACAGTAACACCAAACATTGTTCCAACATTCGTGCAAATAGCACCATTTTGCGCTGGAACACCTGCACCAACATTACCATTAACATCTACAAATACACCGTCTAGAGCAGGAACCTGGTTTCCAGCAGTTGTAGATAATATGAATTCAGGAGTATATACATTTACTCCAACTCCAGTTGTAGGTCAATGTTTAGTTCCAACCATAATGAACATTACTGTAACGCCTAACACAACCGCTGTTCAAACAATTTCTGAATGTGGAACCTCGTATTCTTGGTCTGTTAATAATGTTACCTATAACTCAGGTGGAACATATAACTATCAAGATGGTTGTGTTGCAAGAACGTTAAATTTAACACTTACACCTGCATCTGATGTTGTTACTACCGTTGCTGAATGTGCAACTTATACTTGGGCAAACAACAACCAAACATATACAACTTCTGGAATATATACTGGAACAACAACCAATTGTGTCACTCAAAAATTAAATTTGACTATTACACCATTGACTGTACCTGCTTTTACGCAAGTAGCACCAATTTGTTCTGGAGATATTTTATCAGCACTTCCAACAACTTCTCTAAACGGAGTTGCAGGAACATGGGCTCCAGTTATCGATCCATTATTAACAAAAACTTATACATTTACGCCAACTTCAACAGTTTGTACAGGCAATGCTACAATGACTATTACTGTTAATGTTAAACCGACTGTGGAAGTAAGTAATTTTCCTGCAGTTACTTGTGCTGGAACAAGTACAACCGTTACGGCTATTACTGCAAATCTTGCAGCAATTATTAATTATGTTAGTATTGCAGGACCAGTAACAGCACCTGCTAATCAAGCACTATTTGGTTCTACTATAACAACGCCAATAACTGCTATCTTAGCAAAATCTCCAAATAATGGATGTTCAGTTGCAGGAGTAAGTCCTTATTCACCAGGTCAGTTTACTGGAAAAATTGCTTTAATCCAAAGAGGAATTTGTGCGTTTACACAAAAAGCAAAAAATGCTCAAGATGCTGGTGCAATTGCAGTAGTATTTTATAATAATGTTGCAACAGTTGGACTAACTCCAGCGGGAATTGATGCATCTATAACAATTCCAGTCATTGCGATTACACAAGAAGCTGGCGAAGCTGTTGCAAATAGTATGACAAATAATGAAATTTCTTTCACGATATCTACGCCGACTTTAACCTATTTATGGTCAAATGGTGCAACTACCAGAACAATTACAACACCAGTTTTAAATGCTAATACTTCATATACAGTAACAGTTACCAATCCTAATGGTGGTTGTTCGGTTGTAGATTCGCCAATCACTATTATAGTAACTCCAGCACCAGTAGTTACAGGAGCTGCAACACAAACATTAACATCAACATCTACACTTGCTAATATTGTTGTCAATCCAACAACAGTTGTTTGGTTTGCAAATCAAGCAAATGCATTGGCAGGAACATCGCCATTGTTGAACTCGCAAGTTGTGACTAATGCAACAACTTATTATGCCGTTTCAACTGTTGGAGATTGTAAAAGTGCACCATTTGCAGTATTAGTTGATACAAACTTAGCAACATCTGATTTTGATGCAAATACAAGATTGAGTGTTTATCCAAACCCATTCAGTGATATTTTAAATATTTCTATTAGTTCAAATGCTACAATCGAAATATTTGATGTAGTTGGAAAATCTATCCAAAACCAATCTATCGAAAATGGATTATCTCAAATAGATTTAACCAATTTTGCATCTGGAGTTTATATGATGAAAGTCATTAATGAAAACAACCAATCTAAAACAGTTAGAATCGTTAAAAAATAAATAAACATAAAGTTTTATAACTAAAAAGTCTGTCAGCAATGACAGACTTTTTTAGTTACAAGAAATTAGAAGCTTACAATTTGTATGATATTCCAGTATAAATCCCTAAAAAGTAAGGATTAAAATTGCCAGAATTATCATTGAAAGTATTGATTTGATATTTAACAGTTGGTTCGACATTGGCTTCGAAAGATTTCCAGAAACTGTATTTGAAACCAATTCCTAAATTAGAACTAAAATGAACTTGATTCAAATTATTAGCATCGCCTAAGACTAAAGTTCGTGTTGAGGTTACAACCGAAACCTCGTTTTTATTCAATAAAAGTGTGCTCAAACCAGTTATTAAAGTCACGCCAAATCGTTTGTCTAATAATTTATAAGAAACTTCGACTGGAATTTCGAAATAGCCAAAACGTTGGTTCATAATTCCTTCTTCAATATTTGGAATGATTGGCCCAACAATTCCTCGACCTGATTTTTTATCATCGACAACTACATTTCGAGTTGCTGCTTTAAAATTTATGGTTTGAATTGGATTGTTATTTCCTGCTGATGCATCTTCATAAAAAGCAATTTCGTTGGTGTTGTATGCCAAATCAAATTTGTTTATTCCAGCTCTAATTGAGAATTTTTTAGAAATAGCATAATCGGCAGCAAGTCCAATACTTAGATTGTTTTCAAAATCTTTTTCGTTGTCTGCAAAAACGTCGTGAATTGGCGAACCACCAAAAGCTTTCATAAAAATTGGAGCGACATTTGGTCTGATTTTCCATTTTTCAGTATTTGATGCAATTGCTTTTTTAGTAGTTTTTGCTACTTTCTCTTTCAATATTTTATCTAAAGGATTTTCTAATAAATCTGGTTTTTTGATAACTTCTTCAGCTATAATTTGTTTTTCTTGATTTTTTGGATTTGAATTATTTTCAATATTTGAATTCAATTTTTCAGACAAATTTATTTCGTTTGTTTTATCTTCAATTTTATTTATTGCAACTTTATTAACATTCGAATTTAATTTTTCCTCAATAATATTATTTGAAATGAAATTATTTCTATTTGAATTTTTATCTGATTTATTTTCAACTGACGAAACCGCAATTTCCGATTTCGAATTATTATTTAAAAATGGAGATTTTTTATTGGTTGTATTGTTTATCGAAACCGCAACTTTGCTTTCATCATCATTTTGATTAGAAATTAAATTATTTTTATCAGTTTTATTTTTATTTGATGAAGTTGCAATTTCCGATTTCGAATTATTATTTATATTTGGAGATTTTTTATTGGTTTTTTTATTTGTAATAACTCCAACTTTGCTTTCATTATCATTTTGATTAGAAATTAAATTATTTTTATCAGTTTTATTTTTATTTGACAAAGTGACAACACTATTATTCTGATTAGAAACAGGATTGTTTTTATTTGATAAAGTTACAATTTTCGAACTATCATTATTATTTAATATTGGAGATTTTTTATTGATTTCGTTATTTTTATTTACAATTAATGAATCATTATGGTTATCTTTTGTAACAACAATTGTTGATTTCTCATCAGTGTTATTTATTTTTGAGGAATTTTTATTGATTTCGGTTTGTTTTTCTGAATTGACAATTGTTGGGTTATTTTGAATACCATTATTACTCGAGAAATTATTAAATAAAAAATACCCAATAATTAAACTCGCAGCAATGCCACCAAAAGTCATCCAAAAAGGAAAAATTCTTTTTTTGCTTTTCTTTTTATTCAACTTCATTGCGATGTTATCCCAAGCCACAGGCTCAGGATTTACATCGATGTCCTTGAACTTTTCTTGAAAAAAGCGTTCTATATTTTTGTTATCGCTCATTGTTTTGTGATTGTAATATTAGTGTTTGTAGGTGTAACTCTATTTTTTCTTTTAAAATTAATTTTGCTCTGTGTAAATTTGATTTGCTTGTTCCTGATGAAATTTTCAGCATTTCTGCAATTTCGTTGTGATTGTATCCGTCCATAACATATAAATTAAAAATCAGTCGGTACCGATCGGGCAATTCTTGAATTATTTTTAATAGAAAACTTAATTCGACATCTTTGTCTTCCAATTCAACAATTTCATCTTCGGCAACATCGTTGACAAGTTCCAGAAATGGCAATTTTTTATATTGCTTCAATACATTGTTGACCATTATTCGCTTGGCCCAACCTTCAAATGATCCCGAAAAATTAAATTGATTTATTTTTTCAAAAATAATTATAAAACCGTCCTGCAAATTATCTTGCGCCTCGGCATAGTTGCGCGAATACTTCAAGCACACACCAAAAAATTTACCAGAAAATAACTGGTATAATTCTTCTTGCGACTTGGTATTTCCATTGGAACAACCTTGTATGAGTAATTCTAAACTCAAATTATTTTATTTTTTTTTACAATAATTTTAATAAATATAAAACCGTTTTCAATAAATTCAAAGTTAAGAATTTGTCATTTAAATGTTACTTTACAACCTCTAGATTCTAAAATTAAAAAGGGTTGCGTCGAAAACGAAAAAAATTAAAAAATATATTTTTTTTATTATAAAACACTATTAAAACCAACAAAACCTCTCGATTACTTGAAAGGTTTTGTTTGATTATTTTGTTCAACTACTAATTGAATGGGTTTATTACTTTACAATGAAAAAATAACCACGAATTACACAAATTTTCACAAATGAAATTAGTATATTACATTCACAAATTTAATTACCAATCATTAGAATTTTTGTGAATAAATTTTTACAATTAATAATTTGTGCAAATTTGTGTAATTTGTGGTAAAAAATTTTTACCCACTCAATTCGTGGTAGAACCATTATTTTATAAAAATTAAATTTTAAATTTTGAAAGTCACAACTGGGCGTTTAGCGTGATTAACAACATCTTCGGATATACTTCCATTAAAAAAATGGGATAATCCTTTACGACCATGCGTGCTAATTCCTATTAAATCAGCATTTATGCTATTCGCAAAATTAATAATTCCTTTTTCTTTGTTAAGATCATTGTATATATGAGTTGTGTAATTTTTTAATTGAAAATTAGACACAAATTCGTCCATTTTTTTCTGAGCCTTTGCCGTCGAATAAAAATTACTTGGTGTATTTATCAAGACCAGATGCAATTCAGATTCAAATTTATTAGCAAATTCGACAGCTTTTTCGAAAGGTTTTTTTATTTCTTCAGAAAAATCAGATGCAAATACAAATTTATCTATCTTAAATTCTCCTGTTTCTTTTTTGATAACCAATACAGGAACATCAGAAAAGCGAACAACTTTCTCAGTATTAGAACCTATAAAAAGTTCCTGAAAACCACTTGCTCCATGCGAACCCATTACTATTAAATCAATATTATTTTTCTTACTTATATTGATAATTCCTTCAAAAGTTTTTTCGAATTGAACGATTTCAGAAACCTCTAATCCGTCAAGATATTCAGCATCCATCAATTCTTCAAGCTTTTCTATTGCCTTATTTTTAAAAAACATTAGTTCGGGAATATTGTGTCCAGAACCAATTGCATCACCAGCTTGATGAGGTAATTCTAACATATGTAGAAGAATAATTTCGCCGTCATTTTTTTTGGCAATTTGCGCTGCAACTTTTAGTGCATGTTCGGCGTGTTCAGAAAAATCAGTTGGAATTAAAATACGTTTCATAAGTAGTTAGTTTAGATTGAAAAAATCAGTGAATTGAAACTTTTTATAAAGGTAAGAAATTTTTAATTACGATATGATTTTTATTGTTTAAAAAAAATAACTATATTTGCACCGTTGTTTGCAAAAAAATACATTAATGAGGGAAGCAATGCTTCCCTCTTTTTATAGATTATGACGTTTAAAGATAAAGTTTTAGAATTGCTAAATGCAGGACTTCAAGAGAAAGACTACTTGTTTTTGGTGGACTTGACAATAACCGATGCAATGAAAGTTATTGTAACTCTTGACGGTGACGGCGGAGTAGTTTTGCAAGACTGCATCGATATTAGTCGTGCAATAGAACACAATCTTGATCGAGAAGAACAAGATTATTCTTTAGAAGTAGCTTCATTTGGAGTGGGTTCGCCGTTAAAATTAGTACGACAGTATACTAATAATATTGGCAGAACGGTAATAGTTGAATTAGAAAACGAAACTATCGAAGCAAAATTAACTCACGCAAACAAAGAATTTATTACACTTTCGTGGATAGCAAGAGAACCAAAAAAAATAGGTAAAGGAAAAGAAACCGTTAAAAAAGTTCAAGAAATTCCTTACGCAGACATAAAACAAGCAGTTGTTACAGTAACATTTTAATTAAGAATAGGCAATGGAAAATTTAGCATTAATCGATTCGTTTTCAGAGTTTAAAGACGATAAACTTATTGATCGCGTAACGCTTATGGCGATTTTAGAAGATGTATTTAGAAATGCATTGAAGAAAAAATTCGGATCAGATGATAATTTTGATATTATCATTAATCCTGATAAAGGCGATATGGAAATTTGGCAAAGAAGAGTTATCGTTGCTGACGATGATTTAGATTTAGATCATCTTGAAATTACATTAACTGAAGCCAGAAAAATTGAACCCGATTTCGAAATTGGAGAAGAAGTTTCTGAAGAAGTAAAGTTAATCGATTTAGGAAGAAGAGCAATTTTGGCTTTGCGTCAAAACCTTATTTCTAAAATTCACGAACACGATAATACTAATCTTTACAAACAATTTAAAGATTTAATTGGCGATATTTATACTGCCGAAGTGCACCACGTTCGTCCAAGAGTTGTCATTTTAATGGACGATGATGGAAACGAAATTGTATTGCCTAAAGAAAAACAAATTCCATCAGATTTTTTCCGTAAAGGAGATAATGTTCGTGGAATAATCGAATCTGTTGAGTTAAAAGGAAACAAACCATCGATAATTATGTCTAGAACCTCAGAAAAGTTCTTAGAAAAATTATTCGAACAAGAAATTCCAGAAGTTTTCGACGGATTAATATTAGTTAAAAACGTAGTAAGAATTCCAGGTGAAAAAGCAAAAGTAGCCGTAGATTCTTATGATGATAGAATTGATCCAGTTGGAGCTTGTGTTGGTATGAAAGGTTCAAGAATTCACGGAATTGTTCGTGAACTAGGAAACGAAAATATCGATGTTATCAATTACACAAGCAACATTCAATTGTATATTACTCGTGCATTGAGTCCTGCAAAAGTATCTTCTATCAAAATAAACGAAGAAACAAAACGTGCAGAAGTTTTCTTGAAACTTGAAGAAGTTTCTAAAGCAATCGGTCGTGGTGGACACAACATTCGTTTAGCCGGTCAATTGACTGGTTACGAACTTGATGTTATTCGCGAAGGCGAAACCCCAGGAACAACTGCTGACGATGATGATGTTGAATTAACAGAATTCTCAGACGAAATTGAAGCTTGGGTTATTGAAGAATTTGCAAAAATTGGTTTAGATACGGCAAAAAGTATTTTGAAACAAGACGTTGCCGATTTAGCAAGAAGAACCGATCTTGAAGTAGAAACTATCGAAGATGTAATGCGCATTTTGAAAGAAGAGTTTGATAATTAATATTTTAGGATATTAAAAAGGAATGATTTTTGAGGTTAATTATTTTCAAAATAAACATTCTAATTTTATCATCAATAAATTAGGTCTTAATGAAACTTAATTTCTTAATGATAAAAAAAAAGAAACTGTTTTAAAAGTTTCAAATAATAAAAAGTGCGTTTTTTTATTTCAAATAAAAAAACTGGATCAATCAATTACTATACATAAATATAGCATTTGGTAAAAAAAATTAAAAGTAAATTAATAAGGTTATATGTCGGAAGAAAAGATTATTAGAATAAGCAAAGTTTTAGCAGAATTGAACATTTCGTTTAGTACAGCATTTGACG
>JAYTMQ010000176.1:0-5792 GCA_043728355.1 Bacteroidota bacterium | reverse complement strand
TAATTTGTTCTTGTGTAAAGTTCATAAAGTTGTACGTTTTTTGTTCGTAATATAAAATTACAAATTTTTAACTTTACACACTTTTTTAATACAGTATCATTGTTTTTTGTTGGTTTGTCGTTTTCTTATTCTAATTCGAATAATAAACCAATAGACCCAAAAAAAGAAAAAAAAATTCTTGAAATAATTTATAACCAATTAAAAACGAAACATTTAGTTGATAAAAAAATAGATGATAATTTTTCTAAAAAAGTATTTAAAAGTTATTTAGATTCTATTGACAAATACAAAATTTTCTTTTTAGAATCTGATATTAAAGAATTTAAACAATTCGAAACTAAACTAGACGATCAGCTGAAAAATAATGATTTGACTTTTTTTTATTTGACTTACGATCGTATAAAAATAAGAATGACCGAGGGAAAAGAAATTTACACGAATATTATTAAAAATAAAATTAATTTATTTGAATCTGGGTATGTTTTAAATGAAAAAAAAATTTCTTTCCAAAAAAATAAATTTGATTTAATCAAGCAATGGAAATTGTTTATTAAAGCAGAAATTGCTACAAAAATTGCCAAAACGTTTATTGACGAGAACGAAAAAAAACAAATCAATCAAAATGAATTCAATGATTCGTTTTTAGAGACTGCAAATTTTTATAAAGATAACTTTTTACAAAGAATAGAAATTACAACACTGAACATTGACAACTTTTCAAGAATGATGTTTTTCGAAGAATTTATTAATGCAATCGTAATTCAATTTGACGTTCATTCTAAATATTTAATTCCAAGAAATAGAGATGAATATTTGATTAGAGAATCAGGGAAAATAGAAGGCATCGGAATTTTGACTCAAATTAAAGATAATTTTGTTCAAATTAGGTCTGTCACACTTGGTGGTCCAGCTTGGAAAACAAAAAAAATAGAAATCGAAGATATAATTTTAAAAATTGCACAAGAAAACGAACCTCCAGTTGATGTTGTTGGTTTTACACTTTATGATGTTGCTAAACTAACCAGAGGAAAAAGCGGTACTACAATAAAATTGACCTTAAAAAAACCAAACGGTAATATTGAAGTTGTAAGTTTAAAACGTGCGATTGTTTCATCAAATGATTCCTATATAAAATCTTGTTTAGTAGAAAAAAACAAGGTCAAATATGCGATAGTTTCTTTTCCAAGATTTTATAATGATTTTGATGATGATTTAGTTAGAAATGCTGCAAATGATTTCGAAGAAGAACTTCAAATATTGAAAGAATCTGATGTTCAGGGAATTATAATCGATATTCGCAATAATGGTGGTGGTTCAGTTGAGGCTGCAACCAAAATAATTTCGAATTTTATTGATAAAAATCCAATATTACAGGTAAAAAATAAATATAATAAAATTTATAAATTCGATTCAGAAAACGAAAATAAAAAATGGGACAAAAGTACTGTTTTATTGGTTAATTCCGAAACAGCATCGGCAGCTGAGATTTTTGCGACAGCTTTTAAAGAATTTAATATTGGAATAATTATTGGAAGAGAAACTTTCGGTAAAGGCACAATTCAAGAATTTATTGACTTGAACACATTCAATTCTAAAAAAGAAGTTGACGATGATTTTGGTTCGCTAAAAATTTGTACACAAAGATTTTTTAAATTGAATGGACAATCAGTTCAAAAAAATGGGATAATTCCAGATGTTATTTTTCCTGTTGATGAGTTAGAAAACCGTGAGAAAAATTACATTAATTCGCTAATCGCAGAGCAAGTTATTGGTGTCGGTTTCAAAAAAATCAATAACGACGACTATTTCTCGAAAATTATTAAAAATAGTCAGTCAAGAATTGATAATAATGAATATTTCAATTCTTTAAAAAAATTAAAAGAAAATGAGATTATTTACAATACCGAAAATTATGAATTTGATAAATTTCAAAACGAATTATTTAAGTTTATTGATAAACGAAATACTACTATAAAGCCAAAAACAAGCAATCAATACGAATTTAAATCGACTCCAGCCGATATAAAATTGTTCAAACGCAACGAATATTTAGTCTCAAAACGAAAAGATTGGTACAACCAACTAAAAACCGATTTGCAAATAGATGAAGCCATAAATGTTCTAGAAGATATGTATTTGAAGAAATAATTGAAATAAAATGACTAAATTTATACTAATTTAAAACAATAATTATGTACAATTCAACATATATGATTTTAGCTGGTGCAATAATGCTAGCAAGTTGGCTCGTTAGTCAACAATTAAAACGCAAGTTTGATCAGTATTCTCATTTATCGCTTCAAAACGGAATGTCAGGTAAAGAAATTGCCGAAAAAATGCTTTCAGATAATGGAATAACAGATGTAGAAGTGATATCTACGCCAGGACAATTAACTGACCATTACAATCCTACAAACAAAACAGTTAATCTTAGCGAATCGGTTTTTAACCAGCGCAACGCTGCTGCTGCTGCCGTTGCAGCTCACGAATGTGGTCACGCTGTTCAACATGCTGTGGGTTACAAATGGTTGACAATGAGGTCTAAACTAGTTCCAGCTGTTAATGTAGCCTCAAAATACATGCAGTGGATTTTATTGGCTGGAATATTAATGATTCAAGTTTTTCCAGCATTATTGTTTTTTGGAATACTTGTATTCGCAGCTACAACCTTTTTCTCGATAGTTACTTTACCAGTCGAATATGATGCTAGTAATAGAGCCTTGATTTGGTTAAAAACCAATAACATGCTCAATCCAGCCGAATACAATGGCGCTGAAGATGCGTTAAAATGGGCTGCAAGAACTTATGTTGTTGCTTCTCTAGGATCTATAGCAACTTTGCTTTATTATCTGAATATTTTTATGGGTCGAAATAGGAATTAGATTTTATTTATTTTACTAAAAAACTTTCGATAACTCGAAAGTTTTTTGGCTGTTGTAAAATTAAAATCATTTAAATAATAAGTATTCATTAAGAACATTACTTTATTACATTAACATTACAAATAAAATCTTTCTATTTCTTTGCACTGCTCTTATATTTTGCATTCAACAGTTCAGTAATTTCTTTGGTAATATCATACTTATCTTCGGCGTATAAAATTGTTGCTGGCGAACCTGTTCCATAAATATATGAATAACCATTTTCTTTGCCATAATCTTTAATAAATTGTTTTACTTCTTTAACAATTTTATCCATTTCTGCACCACTTTGTTCTTGAAGCTGTTGCATCATTTGTTGAGAAGAACCTTGCAATTGTTGCTCACGTTGTTGTAAAGCTTGACCGTTTTTTTGCGCCCATTCTTGTCCGTTTGCTTGTGCGTTTTTTTGAAAAGCAGCAGCATCAGCTTTAAATTTTGCAACTTCGCCATCGAGTTTTTTCTCCATTCCAGTCGCTTTGGCTTTGTATTTGTTTTCGACGTCCTTGGCTTCTTGATACTCTTTCATCAATTCGCTTGTGTCAACATAAGCGGTTTTTAAAGATTCGGCTTTGTCGTTCGGTGCGACGTTAACTTTTTCTGATGTTACTGGTTTAGCAACAGTGTCTTTTTTTTCTTCTTTTTTATTGCACGAAATTACAGAAACTGCAATTGCTAAAACTAGAATTAAATTTTTCATTTGATTGATTTTATGATGCAAAAATATTAATTTAATTGATTTGAACTAAACAATCTTTGTCAAAGTTAAAAACTTAATAAAGATGCTAAACTTTTGAATTGTTTTTTAATATGTAAATATGCGAAGAATATTCTGATGTTTTACTCGCCTTCCAATTTGATTTTAATCCGATGAAAAAAGCTTTAATGAAATTCATTTTTCCAGTTTTGTACTTCTCTGATAATAATGAAACATAAAAAGCATCGAATTTCATAGGCAGAACTTTCTCGAGTTTCATATTTTGTTTTTCGAATAAAAGCTTGATTGTTGTTTTAGAAAAATGCCAAAAATGAATCGGAACATCATAAGCAGCCCAAAATTCTTTGTAATAATTGGCATCATAAGATTTGAAATTAGGAACGGCAACAATCAAAGTTCCGTTTGGTTTCAATAATCGTTGCAATTCTTTAATTTGATTTTCGATATTCGGAACGTGTTCCAAAACGTGCCACATTGTAATAACGTCAAACGAATAATTATCTAAATCAGAAGTTTCGTTTACTAAATCTACACCTTTTTTGATAGCGATTTCTTTGGCTTTTTGGCTTGGTTCTGTTCCTATTGTTTGCCAACCATCTTGTTTTACAAATAATAAAAAATCTCCAACTCCAGCTCCAATATCTAAAACTCTTCCTTTGTTTTTAGATAAACTATTTATCAGATTGAGTTTATTTTTTAATGCAATATTTTTAACTGTTTGATATAATTTTTCTAATAAAGATTTGTTTCCGTCGGTATGCGAAATATAATTTGGACTGTCATAATACATACCAAGATTTTCTGGACTTGGTTGCGGATTGGTAACCAACATGTCCAGAGTTTCATCATAATACAAATCGAAAATTTCTTGAGACACCGAATGGTCCTTTACTTTTAGGAAAAAAGATTTTTCTTGAATGTTCATTTGTTTTGAATAGTGATTTTTTTGAATAGTAAATTTATTTAATAGTGAATATCTACGACTGAATAGAGATTTTTGAATTTCTTAAAATTTGATTTATCTGATATCAATAATCTTAATAAATTCGATGCTTAACGAAGTAGTTTCACGTGGAACAAGTAATATTAGATATCAAATATTAGATATTTAAAATTTAATATCTAATATTTATTTTAAACTAATAACTTTTTCACAATCGTAGAAATCGTTTTTCCTTCAGCAGTTCCTCCAAGTTGAGCGGCTGCTAATCCCATAACTTTTCCCATCGAAGCTATTCCTGAAGCTCCAGTTTCTGCAATTATTTTTGCAATCACCGCTTCTACTTCTGCTTCACTTAATTGTGCTGGCAAGAATTTTTCGATTACTGCAATTTGAGCTAATTCAGGTTCAGCTAAATCCATACGGTTTTGTTCGGTAAAGATTTTGGCGCTGTCTTTTCTTGTTTTTACCAATTTTTGAAGCAATTTAATTTCGTCATCTGCTGTGATTTCTTCTTTCGAACCAGATGAGGTTTGCGCTAAAAGAATTTCTGATTTGATAGCACGTAGTGCTTCAAGGGCAACAGTATCTTTGGCTCTCATGGCGGTTTTCATTTCATCCATGATTAATATTGATAAACTCATAGTCGTTGTGTTTTGGTATTAATTTTAAGGTGCAAAGGTAAAAAAAATAACCCGAAATTCTCGATGAAATTTTCGGGCTAAATGCACTCTGGTTAAGTTAGTGTTTAATCTACATTATCGTGCAAGAATGAATTGTTAGAACGCAATTGCAAATCGTCGTTGCTGTCTGTTCCTAAAGACAATCTTGAGTTGGTATTGTTGGATTGTGCCGTATTTGAAATATCGGCACCTGATCTTTTATAAGCTGGTTCCTTTTCCAATTCTTCAATTTTTGAAGGATTATTATGAAACTTATAATTGAATTCTTTTAATTTTTTTCTTCTGTCGTCCGCTCTGTGTTTCAACGTTTCTTCGATAGTCATTTCAATTGGGGAAACATCTTCGAAAGTGTTAGAGAAATTGATAGGTTTTGAAGGCTCAACAGCTTTTAAAGTGATATTCAACTCCTCAGCAACAGGTTCTTCAACTACTTTTGCAACTGGTTTTGAGTTCAACAAATCATTTTCCAATTCCATGTATTCTTCCAAAGAATATTTAATAACGCCTTCTTCATTCAATTCGGTCATCGGAAC
>JAYTMQ010000175.1:0-23796 GCA_043728355.1 Bacteroidota bacterium | reverse complement strand
GTAGCGATAACAGCTAGGCTTAAAAATAAATTTTTCATTTTTTTAAATATAAAAGGTTAATTATTAATTCGAAGCAAAGATAATCTTTTTTTTAATATTTGAAAATATTTTTTAAAATTTTCACCTTTCCAACTTTAATACACACTTCAACTACCGTGCCAAACTATTTATGCAATAAGAATATTTGTAAATTATTTTAGAAAAAAATTCATATTCTTAAACTACAACGATTTAGTTCTTTTTCTTCTTCTTAGGGTGAACTAATTTCAATTCATCGATAATGTTTTTGGCTCCAGCAAATTTATCAACAATAAATAAAATATACCTTGCATCGACCATTATGTTCCTACAAATAGCTGGGTCGTAGTTAATATCGCTCATTGTTCCTTCCCAAACTCTATCGAAATTCAAACCAATTAAATTTCCATTAGCATCAACTGCTGGACTACCTGAGTTGCCGCCTGTTGTGTGATTTGTGCCTATAAAACAAACTGGCATTTTTCCATTTTCTCCATATTGACCATAATCTTTACTATTATAAAGTTCTAATAATTTTTTTGGAACATCAAATTCGTAATCTCCTGGAACAAATTTTTCGATTACTCCATTAAGATAAGTTGCTTGGTCATAAATAATTCCGTCTTTTGGTGCAAAACCTTTTACTTTGCCATAAGTTACTCGCAACGTACTATTGGCATCGGGAAAAATTCTTGCTCCTTTATTGATTTCCAATTGCGCTTTCATATAGGTGCGTTGCAAAGTCGAATTTTTTAGATTGATTTCGTCGTATTTCGTAGCTATATTTTTTATGTAATGATCTGTAATTTCTTTTAAGAAGAGATAACCTTTATCTGAATTTAAATTTGAAATTACAGTTTTTGAATCTCCAGAAAGCAAAGATTTAAAACCTTCAAGAGTTGTTAATTTCGAATTTTTATAAATATCTGATGCAAGTGTTGTAGCATTACTATTTATTAGATTGTTTGGTAAAAATTGTTTTGGAGATTTATTAGCATACAAATCAATTAATTTTTCGAAAACTTTTTCGTCAACATTTGCATTAAAATTTTTGTAGAAATCGCTCATTCCATTGACTAAATTATTTTTTCTATCTGTAAAAGATTGTTCGCCTTTGGTCGTAAGAATTTGTTCCAATTGGTATAATTTATTTGCAGTTGACAATAATTCTGTGTGACGCAAAACAATTTCTGTATAATAATCTCTTGCTAAAGAATAATCTTTGATTTCATTATAATTTTTAGCAAATTCAGATAATAGATTTTGATATTCGCCATATTTTCCTGCTTCGACTTTATTTTGGAATATTTTTTCTTCATTTAATTTCTTATTTACAGCATTCGATTTTTTCAATCCTTGCGTTTCTCCAATCCATTTTTTCCATGCATTGGCAATTCCAGCATATTTCGAAGCGTATTGAATTTTGATTGCATTGTCTTTTCGCATAAATCCGTCTAAAACTTTTAAAGCATTGTCACGGATTTCGATTCGAGCAGGATTGGTGTCGTCCTGAATTTGTTTTATAGCCGAAGAAGGCAGATATTCTTGCGTGCGACCAGGAAAGCCCATGACCAGCGTAAAATCATTTTCTTTTATTCCATCAAGCGAAATTGGTAAAAAATGTTTGGGAACATAAGGTTTATTGTCTTTAGAATATTTTGCAGGTCGATTATTAGTATCAGCATAAATTCTAAACATAGAAAAATCGCCTGTGTGACGAGGCCAAACCCAATTGTCGGTGTCGTTTCCAAACTTTCCAATCGAACTTGGTGGAGTTCCAACTAAGCGAACATCTGTAAATGTTTCGGTAACAAACAAAATATATTGGTTGCCTTCATAAAAAGTACGAACCTTGTTTTCTTGCCAAGATTCTTTTTTGAAAGTTGCCGTTAATTTGGTAATATTTTCTTGAATTTTCTTTTGTCTATCTGTTTCAACCAATATAGATTCTGTTCCTTCAAGAACTTGTTTCGAAACATCGTTAATGCTGACAATAAACATCACATCTACATCTTTTGCAGGCAATTCTTCCTCCATTTTATAAGCCCAAAAACCATCTGTCAAATAATCGTGTTCTATTGATGAAAGATTCTGAATTGCATCAAACCCACAATGATGATTGGTCAAAAGTAACCCTTTTGCAGAAATCATTTCGGCTGTACAACCACCGTCAAACTGAGGAACAGCGTCTTTTAAACTGGCTTTGTTGACATCATATATGTCTTTGGCAGTCATTTTCATTCCGAGGTTTTTCATTTCGGATTCATTCATTCCGTTTAATAAACTCGGAATCCACATTCCGCCTTGTTGGGCTTGGGTTTGAAATAGGACTAATAATAGGAGTAATTTTAGGTGTTTCATTTTGAAAATTAAATTGATTGTTTTTTTTAAAATAAGATTTTAAATAGTTAGCTAAACTAATATAAATAAATTTGTTCTACAACGAATTGTCAATGTTAAAATTTGGAAATTAAATTGTATGAATGATTGATGAAAACTATTGAATGTCAATTTTATTATAAAATAAAGACCGATACAAGAAAATAATTTTTTTCTATATCAAATTATTACTCCAAACATAATGAATCAATTCTGCCGAAGTTTTGGTTTTGGTTTTTTGTCTCAAATTACGTTTGTGATTTTCTACTGTATGATAAGATATAAATAATTGTTTGGCAATTTCTGGACTATTCAATCCTTTGGTCATAAGCAATAAAACTTCGTGTTCACGCCTAGAAATACTTGGCAAATCGAGTTGTAAAAAACGCTGACTTTCTATCGAAGCCGAGAAAAAATTGAATTTATTATCGCTTGGGTCAATCAATGTCATCATGCATTTTAGTTCGATTTCTAGATGCGATAAATCGGTTGTAAGAATCAAAGTACTACAAATTTCTCCAGATTCATTAAAATATTTTTTAGGAAACTGAATCAAAACCCAACGGTATTTCGAATCGGCATTGAGCATTCTGCAATAAATATTCAATCGAACTTTATCAGCTCGTTTTTCGGTCATTGTTTCTTGTACTTTTACCGACATACTTATTGCTGCGCCCAAAAATCCTTGATCGTCTGGATGCATTGCGTTCATCCAAAAAAAAGAATCTTGGCTTATCCATTCTTCTTTGCTATAAGGCGTTAATGTTCGAATGTTGTCACTGGCTTCGACCAAAGTCATATTTTCTTGATTGGGAATTAACCAAAAATAGGGCGCAACTGCAAAATTTTCGGCTTGTTTAATATACGGAGCAAAATAATTCAAAAAATCAATTCTTGCCGAAATCGAAGTTGGTCGCAACATTATGTCTTTGAAATCGGTTGTTGATATTGGTTTTAATTCCATAATTGAGATTTTGTTTTATATCAAATTATTTTGCCATACAAAATTCATTAATTCTACCGATGTTTTGGTTTTGGTTTTTTTTCTTAAATTTCTTTTATGATTTTCGACCGTGTGATAGGACAGAAATAATTTATCAGAAATTTCGGGAGAATTTAGACCTTTTGCCATTAACTTCAAGATTTCTTGTTCTCTTTTTGTAATATTTGGCAAATCAATATTTACCAATTTCATTTCATTTTTTGCAATTCCGTAATAATGATTTTGATTATTAATTCGGTCTGTAATAGTCATTAATACTGGTTTTTTATCAAATATTAAATGCGATAAATCGGTGACCATAATAATTGCACAATTAGATTGGGTTTTATTATCAATATAAATTTTTGGCATTTGAATAAGAACCCATCTGTAATTATTTTTCTGGTCTAGCATTCTAGCATAAATATTAATTCGAAAATCCGACTGTCGTTTTTTAGGTAATTCTTCAATTTTTTTTACAGCAAGATTTAGTGCAGAAAGCACATACAAACAATCGTCTTGATGTAAATTTTCGGTTAAGAATAAAGTATTCGAATTTATCCAAATTTCACGACCAAAAGGTGTTAACTCGCCTATGTTGTGGCTTGCTGCTACAATTTTCATTTCGTTATTGTTACCAATAAACCAATAAAATGGTCCAGTTGCATAAGTATTAGCATCAATAATTTGTTTGCTGAAAAAAGTTTCAAAATTAGTTATTGCTAATGAAGAATCGTTTTTTGCAACTTTTTCAAATTCATTTAGTGATATTGGCTGAATAGTGTTCATTATTTATTAGATAAATTTATTAGATAAATTTCTAAACAATTTTACAAAAAAATGACAGATATCTACTATTTTTTAATTGTTTTTTTTGAATGAATTTTACTTGTTGCAAATTCTAATCAAATAAAACTCCCAATGTTAAGACTTTTACTAATAATTTTTACAGTATTTTCATTTGCTCAAAATTCTAAAACAATTTTAGTTTCGGATGTTTTAAAAACAAAAGAAATTACAAATAATTTAGAATATTACATTGATGAAACTCAAAATATAACAATTAAAGATTTTGATAAAATTAAAAATTGGCAAATTTATAATAACGAACAATTTATAAATCAATACAATAATAGAAGTTCAAATTTTAAGCTTTGTCTTCGAACGAATTTCAAAAACACATCAAACGATACTTTAAATTTAGTCATTAATATTGATGATTTTCGCAACTCACAAATTGTTATTAAAAATCAAAATCAATTAGAGTTCAAAAAAGTTGGTTATTTGGTTCCAAACAATCAAAAAGATTTTCCAGCCAATTCTCACAGCTTCAAGTTACAACTTTTACCATTGCAAGAAAAACAAGTTTTCATAAATAGTTATGTCGATTATTTGTCAGAAAATGGTCTAACAATCAATGTTGAAACTCAAGAAAACTTCAATAATTTAATTATCGAAAAAACTCATAAACGCAATTCTTGGTATTCGCTTTTTGGAATTTTAACTGGTGGCATTCTATTAATGCTTTTCTATAATATTGTGCTGTTTTTTCAATATCGAGAAAATAATTATCTGTATTATTCGGCTCATTTGCTATTTACTTTCTTTAATTACAGTATGATTGCCGATGGTTTGCATCAAGATTTTTATGGCAATCTCAACCAATATCGCGATTTAATGCTTGAATGCAGTTATGTGCTTTCGTTTATATTTTATTCCATTTTCGTCTATTCGGTTTTGTCTGAAAAAACCAAAATCAATGTCAAAAAACTATTCGTTTTTTATATCGGTTTTATGCTTTTTTACTTAGTTAGCGTTATTGTGGTTTTTAATATAGATAATACCGATTTGATTTCCAATTTTGCTTATGCAGCATTTATTTTTAGAATTATCAGTTGCTTTTTTGGAATTTATATAATGTATGTTTTGCTTAAAACGCACAAAAACAGCTACTTGAAATATATAATGTATGGCACATTGATTTTGATAATTTCTTATTTCACACACGTAGTATTTAATTTAGTAATTGGCAATTCAATCATTAATCATTATTTTAATTTGATTGGTACATTGATAGAAATTTTGTTTTTTACGTATGCCTTGAATCTGCGTAAGCGATTGGCCGAACAAGAACGTGATGTTTTAATAAAAATGAATGAAATGAAATCTCGGTTTTTTGCTAATATTTCGCACGAATTTAGAACGCCATTAACGTTGATAAAAAGTCCGGTGCAAAGTTTGAAATCAGAAATTAATAATGAAAATCAAATAAAAAAACTCAATCTTATTGATAAAAATTCATCTCGAATGTTGGAATTAGTTGATCAGCTTTTGGAACTTTCTAAACTTGATAGTGGCAGTTTGCAACTCATTTTAAAAGAAGGAAATATTGCTTTGTTTCTAAATTCAATATTAGAATCATTTGCTTATCAAGCCAAAGAAAGCAATATTTTATTTTCATCAAATATTAAAAGAAATGCCGAAAACCATTATTTCGATAAAGATGTTATCGAAAAAATTGTTACCAATTTATTATCAAATGCGATAAAATATACATCAGAAAACGAAAAAATAGCGATAGAATCCAAAATCGAAAACAACCAATTGCAATTAATAGTTTCTAATTCTGGTTCAGATATTAAAAAAGAAGATTTAGCCAAACTATTTGAAAGATTTTATCAAAAAAACCAGATCAATCAAGGAGTGGGCATTGGTTTGGCTTTAGTAAAAGAATTGGTGGAATTGTATAAAGGAAAAATCGAAACCAAACTTGAACATAATGTTTTGAGTTTTATCATTTATTTGCCGCTTGAAATTGCAAATGAAAATGCATTATTATTCAGTAAAAACGAAAAAGATTATTTACCAACGAATGATGATGCATTGATAATTTCAAATAAAAATTCCGATTCTGAGCTTCCAATATTATTAATTATTGATGATAATAAAGATTTGAGAACCGTTTTAGCATCAATTTTTGAAGCCGATTATCAAATTCTAGAAGCAGAAAATGGCGTTCAAGGTTTAAAAATCGCTAAAAAAGAAATTCCAGATTGCATTATTACCGATGTTATGATGCCCATTATGGACGGTTTTGAATTTACAAAACTGATAAAAAACGACGAATTAACATCATTTATTCCAGTAATTCTGTTAACTGCAAAATCGTCTGACCAAGCGCATTTAGAAGGATTAAACAGCACAGCCGATGCTTATTTAACCAAACCATTCAATAACGATATTGTAAAAGCAACTGTAAACCAATTGATTGCTGAACGAAAAAAACTACACACACGTTACAGCCAAGAATTGGTTTTGCGACCTGTAGATATTGTTATCAATTCGGTTGATGAGAAATTTTTAGAAAAACTACAACAAATTTTAGACAAAGAAATGTCAAATTCTGAATTCACATCAGATAATTTTGCATCATCGGTTGGAATGAGCAGAATGCAATTGCACCGCAAATTAAAATCGTTACTCGGCGTTTCTGCAACCGAATTTTTAAGAAATGAAAGATTAAAAACTGCAATAGTTTTACTAGAAAAAGGCAATGGCAATATTTCTGAAATTGCTTATTCGGTTGGATTTAATGATGTTTCGTACTTCTCGAAATGCTTTAAAGAAGTTTATAATGTAACACCAACAGATTTTTTGAATAAAAAAAATACGCTGTGAAACTTTGAATTTATTGACTTTATTACTCGTGTTACATTTGTTATAATGCTTGTTACAATATTCGCTAACGTTTTTTAAGGTTCTAGATAATTTTACATCAACAAACCTACCCAACAATGCCTCAAAAAAAAAACATAGCATATAAAGGTCAAATTGAAAAATTGCCAGACAAGAAAATTTACATCAATGTCAATCATTTGGAAAAAGGGAATTACGAACTAAACATCATAAACCAAAACAAATTAATAGTCAAAACCAAGTTTAATAAATAACAAAAAATCAATTTCAATTTCAAAAATCAATTTCAATTTCAATTTTAATTTTAAAAACCAAAAAAATTATGAACACAACAATTAAAAAATTTTCCAAAGTTTTGCTAATTGCAATAACAATTTTCTCAATGACTATAATTTCATCTTGTAGTAAAGATGGTGAACCTGGCGCTACAGGAAAAGATGGTTTGAACGGAACAAACGGCACAAACGGCACAAATTCTAATATTAACATTATTTCAACACCTTGGACTACAAGAATATTCACCGGAAGTGGTTCTAGTTGGAATTCACAATTTGCAGTACCTCAAATCACTGCTGATATTATGGCAACAGGTTTATTACTTACTTTCAAAAAAGGAATTACAGGCGAAACGATTCAAGTCTCAAATCAAGTATCACCTTATTTTTGGATTTATTATTTAGTTGGTAATATAGAGATTGAAGCGTCAACAAATCAATCTGCACAGTACCGCCATATTTTTATTCCTCGTGCTGCAAGTGCTTTTGAGAGAACAGCAGTTTCTGAAAATTACTCAAAAATGTCATACCACGAAATTTGCACAAAGTTCAATCTTCAAGAATAATAAAACCAATATTAATTTCAAAAATCAATTTCAATGTCAACCTAAGTGCATTGGAGGGCAATTTTAATTTTAAAAACCAAAAAATTATGAAAACAACAATTAAAAATTTCTCGAAAGTATTGCTAATTGCAATAACAATTTTCTCAATGACTATAATTTCATCTTGTAGTAAAGATGGTGAACCTGGCGTTGCTGGAAAAGATGGTCAAACTGGAACAGCAAATGTTATTTATAGTTCTTGGACACAAAGAACATATCCAGCTCCTAGTGGCGGTTCAAGTTGGCAAATACAATACGCAGCTCCTCAAATTACTCAAGAAATTTTAGATAAAGGAACGATTCTTTCATTCTGGAAACAAGATTTAGCTACTGAAGATATTGCACAACTTCCATTAAATACATCAGTCAGAATCGAAGTTTATTATGGTATAAATAGAATTCAACATTATGCATCGTTCAATGCAAGTGGTTTTTACAGGTATGTAATTCTTCCAGGTGGCATAAGCACATCTGGTCGTGGCATCACACCACCAGACTACACCAAAATGTCATACCACGAAATTTGCACAAAATTTAATATTCCTGAATAAATTATAAAAACTTCAATTTAAAAAACCCAAAAATTATGAAAACAACAATTAAAAATTTCTCGAAAGTGTTGCTAGTAGCATTTACAATTTTCTCTATGGCAATAATTTCATCTTGTAGTAAAGATGGCGAGCCTGGCATTGCTGGAAATGATGGACTAAACGCGGCAGTTGGTGCTATTGGAGCAACTGGTTCGACAGGTGCTACTGGTGGAACAGGAAATACTGGACCGGCTGGACCAACAGGAAATGCAAATGTTATCGCTTCGGCTTGGATTCCTGCAAATTGGGGTTATCAAGATTTAGCTAACACAAAAGGAATGTTAATTAACGTGCCAACAATAACTCCAACTGTTCTAAAAAATCAATGTAATGTAATGGTATATGCAAAACAGTTTGGCACGAGTTCTGTTTTTCCGTTGCCAGGTTCTGGTCGTTGGACAAATCAAGTTACTTATAATTATGAATTTGGAAATAACGCACCCTTTGACGGAATCATAATAACACTAACTTCAAATAATGGCGCAGCTTTAAGTGATTTAACATATGACCCGATTAGAGGAAATGCTTTTAGATATGTAATTATTCCTGCTGTTTCTGGTCGCGGAATAACGCCACCAGATTACTCAAAAATGTCATACCACGAAATTTGCACAAAATTCAACATTCCAGAATAAAAAGTTTTTCATGTTTTTTTGACAATAAGGCTTGGTTGTCGCAATCAAGTCTTGTTTAAAAAATAGTAATCCTAAATAAATGTATCATGACAAAAAATACAATAATACTTTTCATTTTAACAACATTTTGCCAATTGACTTTTGCTCAAAATGGAGCAGTTTCGGCTGGTGGCATTGCAACAGGTTCTGGCGGAAATGTTAGTTATTCGATTGGGCAAATTGCAAATTCTTTTTCGACAGGCAGTAATGGTTCGGTTGCAGAAGGAATACAACAACCATTTGAAATTTCTACTCTTGGTTTTGACAATTTTCCGAATATAAACTTGGAAATAGCTGTTTATCCAAATCCTACAACAAATAATGTAACATTAAAAATTGGAGATTTTTCTTCAGAAAATTTAAGTTATCAATTGTTTGATGTCGCTGGAAAGCAAATTGCTAATGAAAAAATTGCTAATGAAAAAATTTCAATTTCATTAGAAAATCAATCTTCAGGAATTTATTTTCTAAACATTCAAGACATTAACAAAACCCTAAAAACATTTAAAATAATCAAAAACTAAAATATTATGAAATCAATTTACAAAACATACGTCATAATTCTATTTTCTATTTTCTATTCTCAAAACTCATATTCACAAGTAGTTTCAGGAATGAATTATCAATCAGTTATTAGAAATTCTAGCAATTCGCTCGTGGCAAATGCCCCAGTTGGAATAAAAATCAGCATTCTTCAAGGTAGTGCCGCAGGAACATTGGTTTTTTCTGAAAGTCATACTACAACAACCAATGCTAACGGTTTGGCAACATTTGTAATTGGCGATGGAACACCAATTACAAGTAGTTTTTTTAGTATTAACTGGCTTGGAGGTTTGCATTTTATTAAAATAGATACCGATCCAACAGGTGGCACAAATTATACCATAACCAACACAAGTCAATTAAACACCGTTCCATATTCTCAATTTGCCGAGAATTCGCTTTATGCTTCGTACAGTGGCGATTCTTGGAAAAAAACTGGAAATAATGTCGATTTAACAACCGATTTTATCGGTTCGACCAACGATGTTGATGTGGTTTTTAAGAGAAATAATGCCAAATCAGGCAGAATCGGAACACTCTCCACAGCATTTGGCACTTTAGCATTAGGTACATTTGTTGGAAATAATACTAATAGTGCGTTTGGTGCGAGTGCCTTACAATCGCTTTCTTCGGGTTTTGGAAATGTTGCAGTAGGTTATGAAGCGTTAAGAAATAATATTTCGGGAACCATAAATACTGCTGTTGGTTCGGGTTCATTAAGAATGAATACTGGAAATAATAATACAGCCGTTGGAAATGACGCCCTTGCAGCAACCACTGGCGATCAAAACACTGCATTAGGCTGGCGAGCGTTAGATAATCTTACAACAGGTGGCGGTAATATTGCTATCGGAAAAATATCTAATGTACCATCGCCAACAGCAAACAATCAACTCTCTATTGGCAATGTTATTTATGGAACGAATATGGGCGATACGGCAACAGGAACAATCGGAATTGGTGTTGCTGTTCCAACCGAAAAATTAGAAGTTGCTGGCAAAACCAAAACTACCAATTTGCAAGTTACTGCTGGTGCTGGTACCAATAAAGTTTTAACATCAGATGCTAGTGGAAATGCAACTTGGCAAAACACAAATGCTAATACTGGAATAAGCGTTTATAAAAACGCTTCACAAACATTTCCTACTGGTACAGACACAAAAATCGATTTTACAGCCGAATCTGTCGATGATGCGAGTGCATTCGATTTAACAACCGACGAGTGGACTATTCCATCGACAGGATTTTATCATTTATATGCTACTGCCAGATTCAACCCATTTCCTGCAAATCAAAATGTCGAAATAGTAATTTATGTTAACGGATTGGTTAACAAATACAGCAAACGATTCATTTCGGGCGATGTTAATTTTGACGTTACAGCAGATTTAAAACTAAATCTAAATGATAAAATTTCAGTTTATGTTTACCAAACATCTGGCGCACCTGCTACAATGCCAGCTAGTTTTCAAACAATTTATTTTTCAGGTTACAAAATTTATTAAAACTAAAAATCAATGAAAAATTTCAAAACAATCGTTACGCTATTCTCTATTTTCTTATTTCTAAATGCCAATTCACAAACCGATAATGGGTTTTATGTAAGTGTAAATTCTGGTTATAATATTGGTACTGGTAATGCGAATCCTTACAGTTCAATGATATTAGGAATAGGCAATTCAACTCAAATTAATGCAACGACTTATGAGCAAGAATATCTTAAAATAAATTTTGGTACAGGAATAAATGCCGCAGCTACTTTGGGATACATGATTAATAAAAACATAGGATTTGAGCTAGGTGTAAATTATCTTTTTGGAGGAAAAATAAAAGGCAGTGGAACGGAATTATCTGGCGATTATTATAATGCAGAAGCATCTGCCAAAATGATACAAATTAAACCAACTATAGTTTTTAGAGCAGGTTTCGATAAGATTAATCCTTATGCGAAAGTAGGAATGGTTGTTGGTTCTGGAAAAATAACTAATTCACAAAATGACAAAAATGGCACTAATCTTACTAGTACTAAATTAGAATTAGAGGGTGGAATGCCAATTGGTTTTCAAGCAAGTATAGGCACAATTTATAAACTGACTGAAAAATTATCACTTTTTGGAGAACTAAACTTGATTAGTCTTGAATATGCTCCAGAAAAAGGAAGGTTAACCGAGTCTTTTAAAAATGGTGTCGATCAATTGCCAACCAAGTCAATTCGAGATAAAGAAATAGAATTTGTTCAAATCATAACCGATATTGTAGCACCATCTAATCCAAATGAGCCTAATCAAATTCCAAAAATTCCATTTTCTTTTAGCAGCTTTGGTCTAAACATTGGGTTACAATTTAATTTCTAATATCGAACAAAATAATATACTGACAAACAATAATTTGAAAATTAAACATCATGAAATCACTTTTTAAAACATTCGCATTTTTATTAGTAGCAATACTGACTTTCTCTTGTAGCAAAGACGAGGAAACTCCAGCGATAGCAGGTCAACCTACAACGAACACCAATTTTATAAGAGCTACAATTGACGGTGTTGCCTATGAAGCGCCAGTCACTCAAATTATGGCAGATCAAAACACGGTTGCTTGGAATTTTAGAAGTGATATTGTTGGCGGAGTAAGTGGCATTGGTTTAGATTTTTCGGTTATCGGTCAAGCCTCGTTAGGAACCTATAGTTTTAATACAACCAATGTTAGCACAGTTGGACGTTTAAACTATAAAAGTCCAGATATTTATTCGACAGGAATTTGCACTGGTTCGATTGGAACATTAACAATTACTGCCAAAAACGGTAGTACCATTGAAGGAACTTTTAGTTTTACTGGGAAAACTTTTTTAGGTTGTAGTAATCCAGCAAAATCAATCACAAACGGAACTTTTAGAGTAACGCTTTAATTTTAAAAAAAATTCTAAAATCATGAAATCATTTTTTAAAACATTTGTATTTATATTTATTTCAATACTCGCTTTTTCTTGCAGTAATGATGATGAGCCAGCTCCAATACCCGCACCGACACCAATTGCTTCTGGCCCTGCTTCAGATCTTTTTGCAATTGCAAGTACTAATGGTTCGATATTGCCACCATTTGTATATAAAAATACCACAAAAACAAATATCGTAACAGCTGCCAACGAACGAGCAACTTTGACTTCTATTTATGTAAATGGAGGAGATGTTTACATTACAGGAAATGTAACAACCACAACTGCTGGTCTTGATTTTCAGCAAGCTTGTTATTGGAAAAATAATGTAAAAGTAAACGTCTCGCATGCTGTACCAGCTGCTGGCGGAAATAAAGCTATTGTTGAGGCTATTGCAGTTGTGGGCACAGAAGTATATACCACAGGCAACATTTCTCCAACAGTTGGCAGTCCAAGTCGTATTCTGCTATGGCGAAATGGAGCTTCAAGTTTTGTATCGGAACTATCATCATCAGTTTATTATTATGCTACTTCTATTTCGGTATTTGGTTGCGATGTTTATGTAAGTGGAAACGGATTTGTTAGAGACGATTCGCAAGCAATTGTTTGGAAAAATGGTGTTAGAACAGAATTATCTGCAGGTATAACCGAAGTTGAAACTGTAATTGCCAATTCAAGTGGCGTTCATGCTTTGTTTGTTGAATTTGGTTCTGGAAGAATATCAAATTTAAAATATTGGAAAGATGGTGAAGTTACAACAATAAGTTCTCAACTACCATCAATTGGAGAAATGAGTATTAAAGGAAACGATGTTTACATTTCAGGTGCCGAAAAAACAAGTGCAACAGCAGCTACAAAAGCGTGTTATTGGAAAAATGGTATAAAAACCGAATTAATTGATGGAAATAATAAAATTGCCGGTGAAATAAAATTAGGAATCAATGGAGACTTGTTTATTGCCGAAAAAACGCTCCATTATGACGCATTAAGCTATTGGAAAAATGGTATAAAAGCTACACTTGGCAATAGCACTGATGTGTTTATGGGTTTTGATATAAACAATAAGTTTTAAATTCAAAAGGCATAAGAAAATAGACAATAATCTTTAAACTTTAAGTTATGAAAACATTATCAAAAAATTTTATTATTTTAATTTTTTGTACGATTACAAGTATTGCCCAAAACCGCAACCCATTTTATATTGGACATAGTTTGGTCAATTTTAATATGCCTGCAATGGTACACGGAATGGCTTTAAACGCTGGTAAAACAACCTATTATGGAAGCCAAATTGCTAATGGTTCTCCGTTGCACATTAATTACAATAATTATACAACAGCGCAAGGTACGCCTTATCCAAATGCATTTCCTTCTGGAAATTACAATTCACTAATAATTACCGAAGCTATGCCATTGCAACCGCATTTGCAGTGGAGTAACACCAATCAATATGCCAATAATTTTTATACTTATGCCAAAAACAATAACAATGGCAACCCAATAAAATTTTATATTTATGAAACTTGGCATTGCAAAAATTCAGGTATTCCGCAACCAGCTCCAAACTCGCAATATGGCTGCGAATGGGACAATACTGCAAATAGTAGCACACTTTGGCACCCACGATTGTTAGCCGATTTTTCGTTATGGTCAAGCATTACAACACATGTTCGCAACCAAAATCCTACTGATAATCAAATCTGGATGGTACCAGTTGGTCAAGCATTATATAATCTAACAACTGAAATTAATTTAGGTAATGTAGCTGGAATTTCGAGTTATACTCAGTTGTTTCAAGACGACATTCACTTAACCAATGCGGGAAATTATTTTGTGGCTTGTGTAATGTATGCCACCATTTATGGCGAAACTCCTGTGGGATTGACACAAAATCTTAACGACATGTGGGGTACAGCATTTACCAATATGCCAACAAATGCTCAGAAATTAATATTACAACAAGTTGCTTGGCAAACTGTCACCAATTTATCGTCATGGACTGGTGTTTCTGGTGTTTTATCCAGTGAAAATTTCAATAAATCAAACTTTTTAATATATCCAAATCCTGTAAAAGATATTCTTAAAATTCAAAATATTAATAATTTACAAATTACTAAAATTTCTGTTTTTGATGTTTTTGGCAAAAAAATTCTAGAAGAAAATCAAAATACAACATCAATAAATATTCAAAATATACTATCTGGATTGTACTTTTTAGAAATAGAAAGTGATGGAAAAACAAGTCTAAATAAATTTATAAAACAATAATTAAAACATTTAAAAAATGAAAACTTTAAAAATCACATTCGCAATTCTATTTATTTTAATTCTAACATTATCTTGTGGAAACGACGACGAAAATCCTGTAGCACCAGCTGCAAACGATTTACTAGGCACCTGGCAATATAAATCGGTTTCGGGCACAATCATTGTACCATCGTTAGCAGAAACCTTGCCTATTAATTGCACTAACACTACGGGCACAATAACATTAAATGAAAACGGAACCTATACAATGACAAACTTAAACTCCTCTTGTATTTATAGTTTTTTTGGAACGAACGCATCGCTTCCTATTGCAGTTGTTACTGAATCAGGCACTTATGTAAGAAACAATAATTCATTGGTAACAACTTCTTCAACCGGACAGGTTTTTAATATGACTATTAATGAAATTACAAACACTCGACTAAAATTAGGATTAGTTCGCACAACAAGTGGTTTAACATCTAATGTAATTTATAGTTTAGAAAAATAACTTACATTAAACCGATTATATTTTATTACAATAATCTTTGACAAAGTTTAAAACTTTGTCAAAGTTGTTCAGGAAAACTTTTCAGAATGTAAGGATATTTATTCGGTATACTATAATTAAAAATTATGAAAACACTTAAAACCAAAATTGCAATTTTATTTATTATCATATTAACATTTTCTTGCGGAAATGATGATGAACCAAATCCTGCTAATCCAATTACAACTTTTGATTATTTTTTAAAAGCCAAAATTGATGGAGTTCAATATGATGCAGTTCCAGGTCAAGTTTTAGCTGCGAATAATACAGATCGATTAACAATTTCAAGTGCAATTCCAGACAATAGAAATTTTGAACTGATAATAATTCGTCCTACTGGAATTGGAACATACACTTATCCAGCACCAGCTGCTGCAGATTATGTAATAAGGATGTCATACAGCGATGCAAGTTCAGCAACTTCAATATGGATAGTAAATAGCTGTTCAGCAGCAACAGGAACTATAACAATCAGTGCATTATCAACAACCGAAGTTTCAGGCACATTCTCTTTTACAGGCAAAAGAACATCATTTTGTACTGATGCTGCAAAAATTATCACCGAAGGCTCATTCAAATCAGGACTAATTCAATAAATTATGAAAAATTATCAAAAAATATTCTTGGTTCTTTTTTCTTTATTCTTTTCTCTAAAATCAAACGCTCAATTCTTAGAAAAATTAGCTAAAAAAGCCGAGAAAGCAACCGAAAGAGCCATTGAAAGAAAAGTAGAACAAAAAGCTACAAAGTCAACAAACGATGCAATGGACGGTGTTTTGAATAATAAAAACACTTCGAAAACAACATCATCAGAATCGTCTAAATCTTCAAAAAACAAAACAATTTCTAGTTCAGGAAGCGATTTTGTTTCTGGAACTAAAATTTTATTTGAAGAAAATTTCAGCCGTGATGCAATAGGAGATTTTCCTGTAAAATGGTTTACAAATAGTAGTGGCGAAATTGTAACATTTGATGGCGATTCCAAAAAATGGCTTCAAATATCTGATAAAGGTAGTTTCTCTCCAATAAATATTTCAAAGTTACCCCAAAATTTCACTTTTGAATTTGATGTAACCACAACCGATAATTTCAATTTTTATTCAACACCATTAAACGTTGTTTTTACCGAAAAAAAAACCAAAGTAGATGATGTTTGGAATACTACTTTTAAAAGAAAAGAAGCAATGATATTTAATATTCATCCATCAAATTCATTGTCGGCAAAAGGCAGAAGTGAAGTTTTTGTTCGATCTGAAAATAAAGAAATCATAAAAAATAGGGTTGATATCGCAAATTATAGTAATGTAAGCAATTCAGTAAGAGTGCAAGTTTGGCGACAAAAAAACAGGTTTAGACTTTATATTGATGGCAAAAAGTTTTGGGATTTACCAATGGCCTTTAGCGAAGCCAATTACAACCAAATTATATTTTTTATTGGAACATATAAAAACCCAATTGATAAATTTTTTATTTCCAATCTGAAATTAGCAGAAGCAGGAGATGACAAAAGACATAAATTATTAGAAACGGGTAGTTTTTCGACCAACGAAATATTATTTGATACCAACAAGGCAACTATTAAAAGTTCAAGTGCTACTATTTTAAATGATTTAGGAAATGCATTAAAAGAAAATTCAGATATAAAAATCAGCATTACGGGTCACACCGATAGCGATGGCGACGAAAAAGCAAACCAAAAATTATCTGAACAAAGAGCCGAAAGTGTTAAAAACTATTTGAATAAAAACTTTGACATTTCAAGTTCTAGAATGAGCACTTTTGGAAGCGGTGAATCAGAAAATATTGCTGGAAACAAATCCGAATTAGAAAAAATGCAAAACCGTAGATTAGCATTTAAAATTATTAACTAATCTTTAATTTGAGTAAAATGAAAACAACAATTTTAAAATCGATTTTAGTTGTCATCACAATGACTTTAAGTATTATTTCTTGCAATAATGATAAAGAAGTTACAAGCCCGCCACCACCAGGAATTCCAGAATTATTATATGCCGAGGGTGGAGCACCAACAATGTCGTCAGCTACAAACTCTGCTGCAAAAGAATCTACTAAAGAAATTTTAGGAAAAAACGGCGCTACAAGTGTTGTAGAAATAAAATTGACTTCATTTGCAGTTGGTACTTACACAATTGGAAGCGGCAATCAATTTAAGTACACACGACCTTCGTCGTCAAATACTTGGACAGCAATTTTAGGAACAATAACCATAACTTCAAATTTGGGTAATAAATTGACAGGTAATTTTAATTTGACTGCTGGCAATAGCGATTTGGGAATTAATTCTGTTTCAGGAAGTTTTACAGATATAGAGATTGTTCCTTAAACCCAAATTACGGAATAAGATTTTGGTGTAAAAAATTTTATTTCCCAAAATTGTTTAATGTATGATTGGTATAATTAAGCCGAAACTATTTTTGAAGCAATTTTGTTAGAATCACTTCAAAATTAGTTTCGGGTTTTTGACAACTTTTATTCTCGCACAAATAATAGAAATTTTGATTTTCTTGAAAACGATTTTTTAGAAACGGCAAATCAGAAATTTTAATACTTCCAGCCAAAATTACATCAGGAAAATAATTTTTATTGAATGTTTTGGCATTTGCGACAGCATTGTTTCCACAAATTGCTAATTCTTTATTGGAACTCGAAAAATTCATAAAAACAGTCATCCAATTGGCATAAGCCGACGGATAATCGATGTTTGGAATCACGTGATGCAATATTTTCTTGCAAATAGTTTCGTAATACTGATTTTCGAAATAAATACTTAATTTGAATAAATTATTTGCCATAATCGAATTCGAAGCCGAAATAACATTGTCTTCGATTTCGAAATGAGTTGTGATTAATTTTTCATCAAGATTTGATGTAAATGCGAAAAAACCAGAATCAATATTGTAAAAATGGTCAAAACAATAATCCAAAAGTTGTTTGGATTTTTGCAACCAATTTTCATCAAAAGTCACTTCATATAGACTAACAAAAGCTTCGATTACAAAACAATAATCTTCTAAATATCCGTTAATTGTGGCTTTTTCGTTTTTGAAATTATGAAATAAATTGCCGTTTTCTGACCAAACCTTTTTTAGAATATAATTGGCGTTTTTCAATGCAATTTCTAAATATTTTTGGTTTCCTAAAGCTTTATACGAATCTACATAACCTTTTAACATCAACGCATTCCACGAAGTCAAACATTTATCGTCAAGTCTTGGTTTTGCTCTTTTTTCTCGTTCAAGATATAATAATTTTTCCCAACCATATTTTTTGGTTTCTAAATCTTGCAAAGACATATTATTTTCAAAAGCAATATTTTCTAAGGCATCATTTTGAATCAAGACATAATTATTATTTTCCCAAAAACCGAATTCATTAATATTAAAAATTTGAGTAAAAATGTCATAATCTTGACCCAATAATTGTTGCAATTCTGGTTTTGTCCAAACATAAAAAGCACCTTCTTCAAGATGATTTTCTGCATTCAAACTATCAGCGTCGAGTGCAGAATAAAATCCGCCAAAATCGGTCAACCATTCTTTTTCGACGAAAGTCAAAGTTTTTTCGATAATCTTTTTGTACAAATTATTTTTGGTCAATTTATAAGCATCAGCATAAACCGAAACCAATTGCGCATTGTCGTACAACATTTTTTCGAAATGAGGAACGTGCCATTTCATATCGACCGAATAGCGAGAAAATCCACCGTCGACGGTGTCAAATAAACCACCGTAAGCCATTCTTGTCAAAGTCAAATTTACAAAATCCAGCAATTGGGAATCATTATTTTGATGTGCAAATCGCAATAAAAATTTATAATTATTGGGCATCATAAATTTCGGTGCACGAGCCATTCCGCCAAAATCTAAATCAAAACTGCGTTTCCATTTTTCGACTAATGACAACAAAATATCCTGAGAAATTTCGGTTTCTGACTTTTCGTTTTGAATAATTCCAATTGCCTGCATTCCTGATTGTAATTTTTCGGCATAATCAATCATTTTTTCAGGATTCTGAACATACAATTCCTGCAATTGTTCCAACGAATTTATCCATTCGTTTTTCCTGAAATAAGTGCCACCCCAAATTGGTCTTCCGTCTGGCAAACAAACGACATTCATTGGCCAACCGCCTTGATTGTTCATAATTTGAACTGCTTTCATATAAACCGCATCAATATCTGGACGCTCTTCTCGATCGACTTTTATAGATACAAAATCACGATTCATAGTCTCGGCAACCACCAAATTTTCGAAACTTTCATGCTCCATAACGTGGCACCAATGACAAGCCGAATAGCCAACCGAAACAATTATAAGTTTGTTGTTTTCTTTCGCCAAAGCCAACGATTCTGAGTTCCAAGCATTCCAATTTATGGGATTATTGGCGTGTTGGAGTAGGTAAGGACTAGTTTCTAAACTTAGTTTATTCATTTTATTTTTATTTTCAGGAACACCACATTTATATGTTTCAAGACATTAGTCCCGCTGCTTTTCCAAAAGTTTTTAGTTCCTAAAAAATCGGAACTAAAAACGTTTTTCCTTAACATCGGGGTTATTTAAACAAATTTTATTTTCTTAGAACTTTTTTACAAATTCTTACAAACCAATCCTAAAAGGTTTTCAAAACCTTACAAGATTTTTTGAAGTTTAAAATATAAAAAAATACCTAACAGATTTTAAAACCTGTTAGGATATTCAAATTTCATTTAAATTGAAAACTATTCGATTTCGAAAGTCAATTTTAGATTTACTCTATATTCAGTAACTTTTCCGTCAGTTACTTGTGCGCTTTGGTCTTGCACATAAACCGAGCGGATGTGTTTAACAGATTTTGATGCTTTTTCAACTGCCATTTGCGTTGCATCTTCCCAACTTATTGGAGAACCCGATAATACTTCGATAACTTTTAATACTGCCATTTTTTTAGTTTTTTAAGATTAATAATTATTAAAAGTAATTAATTTTAATGACAATTGCAAAAATCAATTTCAATTTCAATAAACCTAAAATCTATAAAATAGAATACTGTGACCGAAAACTATGAAATCGCTTCGACAACAATCGTTTCATTTTTCAACATATCTTTCAACATATTTTCTATTCCACTTTTTAAAGTAAATGTTGATGATGGGCAACCATTACAAGCGCCTTGCATTATGACTTTTACTCGATTTGTTTCTGGATCATACGAATCGAACAATATATTTCCGCCATCGGCTGCAACGGCTGGTTTTACATATTCTTCAAGAATATTAATTATTTGCTGAGAGGTTGTATCAAGATTATCGAAATTTTTAATATTTTGTTTCTCTTGTTTTGAATCAGCAATAATCAACGATTCGTCAAGTACAGTTCCGCCATTTTCGATAAATTGCTTAATGAACGAGCGAACTTCAAGCGTAATATCATTCCATTCATAAACATCGAATTTGGTTACAGAGATATAATTTTCATCGATAAAAACTTCTTTTACATAGGCAAATTTGAACAATTCTTTTGCCAATGGCGATGCTGAGGTTTCATCAATATTTTTGAATTCGATAGCGTTTTTGGTCAACATTCTAGACACTACAAACTTCAATGCTGACGGATTTGGAGTTGTTTCGCCATAAACCGTGATGGGTTGTTTGGTGGTTTTATTTTCATCTGGAGTTACAATTATGCCACCATTATTGACATATTCTTCGATTTGTTCGGCAACAGCATCTTGAACATCAGACCATTCAACAATATTGTATCTTTCGATTGCAATAAAATTTCCTGATATAAAAACCGTTTTCACAAATGGCAAGTAAAATAATTGTTGTGATAGTTTTGAATTCTTAGCTTCGTCGATATTTTTAAATTCAAAACTTTCATTTTGGGTTATAAAATCAGGAAATTCGAATTTTATTATTGCTGTATTTTGAGTTTCTTTTATTTTGAGTTTCATTCTTAGTTTAATTTTAGGCAAATTTAATGAACTTATTGAATTTGATTTTTTATATTTGTTTTTTTTTATTTAAATTTAACATTTATTTATTCTTTTATGAGAAAGATATTACTTTTAATTTTTGTTGTTTTTATTTCTTTAAATGTTTACTCACAAGCAATTACTGTAAATACATCTATATATACAGTTCCTCAATTAGTTCAAAATATTTTATTTGGCACAAACGGAGTTCCAACACTATGTTCTGGCACTATTACAAATATTACATCAAGAACTGGTTCTAATTTTGGTTCATCTAATGGAATTGGTTATTTTCAGAATACAAATCCAGCTTTTCCATTAAGTTCAGGTGTAGTTCTAAGTACGGGTTCATCATTAAGTGCTGTTGGACCAAACTTAAATATCCAAAGCAATGGATCAAATGCTTGGCCTGGCGATAATGATTTATTCAATTACATTAATAATTTTACAATTGCTGGTCTTCCACTTGATCCAGATTTAACCAGTTATAATAACGCAACAATTTTAGAGTTTGATTTTGTTCCTGTTAGTTCAGGGTTCAGTTTTGATTTCTTATTTACATCCGAAGAATATGGTCAATATCAATGTGAATACTCAGATGCATTTGCATTTTTTTTATCAAACACAACAGCTGGAACACCACCTGTAAATTTAGCATTGGTTCCCAATACAACGGTACCAATTTCTGTTGTAACCATTAGAGACGAGATTTTTGCTCCAGCTACATGTTTAATTCCACCTTCATCAGTTAATCAAGGATATTTTGGAGGTTTTTATGGTGGCTCAAACGCATCAACTTCTCCCATAAATTTTGAAGGACGAACTGTAACATTAACTGCTGCTGCTTCTGTAATACCATCAAATACTTATCATATTAAATTAGTAATTGCAGACAGAAATGATGGATTATTTGATTCCGCAGTATTTCTCGGTGCAGGAAGTTTTAATCTTGGTCAAAATGGACTTATTTCAGGAACAGGCGGTTTAGATAATTTCAATGATTTTACAATCTCTAATGGTGGGGCACTTTGCAATGGAGATTCTAAAGTTATACAAGCAGGTGCATTTGTACCAAGCTCTACATATGTATGGAAAAAAAATGGTAATATAATTGTAGGCGCTACTAATAATATCATAACAGTTGCTGATGCTGGAATTTACAGTATATCTATTACTTCGTCAACTAGTTGTTTACAAGAAGATTCTTTTGTGGTTGAAGTTCGCTCACCTCTGCCTACATTAGCACCAATTGATTTGTCTAGTAGTACAACATTTGATTTGACTCAAAATACACCAATAATATTAAATGGACTAGATCCAAATGATTATATCATCACCTATCATTCTTCACTTTTTAATGTTCAAAATGGAATACAAATTATAGATCCTGTGAATTTTACAGGCACAAATGGTCAAACAATTTATACTGTTACTGAGGATTTTTTCTCAGGATTTGATTGTAAAAAAACACAAAGTTTTGTGTTAAATGTTTTAAATCCAATTATCTCAGTAAATAGCCCCTCAATTTGTGTTGGATTAAATGCAACCGTAACTGCAACTCCTAATGCATTAGGAACTTATAGCTATGTTTGGACAGTTCCTGTTGGAGCAGTAAATCCTGGAGATGTTTCAAGTTTTACAACAAATATTGCTGGTACTTACAGTGTTATAGCTACTGATACGGTTTCTGGATTGTCAAGTACACCTTCTTCTGGAGTAGTAACAGTAAATATAATTCCTGTTGTGACTGTTAATAGCCCTTCAATTTGCGCTGGGACTAACGCAACAATTACTGCTACACCTGTTACTCTTGGAACTTATAACTATGCTTGGACAGTTCCAGTTGGTGCTACTGCTCCAGGGAATGTTGCTAGTTTTAGTACTTCGATAGCTGGAGTTTATGCTGTTGTAATTACTAATACCTCTACTAATTGTTTTAGTACAACCAGTTCGGGTACGGTTTCTATTAATCCTAAACCAATAGTAACAGTAGCAAGCCCAATAGTTTGCGCTGGCACTAATGCAACAGTTACAGCTACACCAACAACTGCTGGAACTTATAACTATGCTTGGACAGTTCCTGCTGGAGTAATTTCACCTGGAAATGTATCTAGTTTTACTGCTTCAACTTCAGGAATTTATTCAGTTATTGTTACTAATCCTTTAACAACTTGTTTTAGTAATTCTTCAAGTGTTACAGTCACTTTCAACCCAACCCCAACTGCCACACTATTAGCCTCGACTCCAACAGTTTGTTTGAATTTTATTACACCTTCACCAACAGTAACATTTACAGGATTAGGCGGAACTGCACCCTATACATTTAGTTATA
>JAYTMQ010000174.1:0-31486 GCA_043728355.1 Bacteroidota bacterium | reverse complement strand
GCTTGAACGTCTAATTTTTCAAGTCCTTTTTTGTCTGAGATTTTTGCTACGATGTCTGCTTTTGTCATTTTAGTGCGTATTAATTATGTATAGATTTTTTTGAGGTTGCAAATATAGTAATAAAAAAAATAATTAATCAAGCTAATTCATTAAAATTTAATTACATAAACTTTACTTTTGCAATTCAATAATATAATATGGAATTTAGCAACACATTAATTAACTGGTATTTACAGCATAAACGCGATTTGCCTTGGCGAGAAACTCAAGATCCTTACCCAATTTGGTTGTCAGAAATTATGTTGCAACAAACTCGTGTAGCTCAAGGAACGCCTTATTTTTTAAGTTTTACGAATGCTTTCCCAACTGTTTTTAATCTTGCAAATGCATCAGAAGAAAAAGTTTTGAAACTTTGGCAAGGTTTAGGATATTATTCTCGTGCCAGAAATTTACATAAAACATCACAAATTGTAGCATTTGACATGAATGGCGTTTTCCCAGACAATTACAAAGATTTATTAAATCTGAAAGGAATTGGCGATTATACAGCCGCTGCAATTGCTTCTTTTTCGTATAATGAAGCCGTTCCTGTTGTTGACGGCAATGTTTTTAGGGTTTTATCTCGATATTTTGATATCGAAAATGATATTTCTGTTAATTCAACCAAAAAAGTTTTCGCCGAGTTAGCATTCGAATTGATGCCGAAAAATAATCCTGCTCAATTCAATCAAGCCATAATGGAGTTTGGTGCTTTGCAATGTGTACCCAAAAACCCAAATTGTAGCATTTGTCCATTCAACGAAAGTTGCGTTGCTTTACAGAAAAATAAAATCGATAAATTGCCAGTAAAAAACAAGAAAGTTAAAGTCAAGAATCGATTTTTGAATTACCTTATATATAATGACCAAAAAAATCGAACTTCAATTCAAAAACGCATCGAAAAAGGAATTTGGCAAAACTTATATGAATTTCCATTATTAGAAACTGAAAATTCAGTAAATATTGATTTTATTACGAATAATTTGAAATCAGAAAATAAAGTCGTTTCTATAATGCAAATTAATAATGAAGAAATTATTCATAAACTATCGCATCAAAAACTACATATTAATTTTTGGAAAATCGAAATTAATGGAATTTTAAAAAATGGGTTAAGTATTGATGAATTAAAAACCTATCCTTTTCCAATTGTGATAGCTAATTTTATTGATAAAGAGTTGAAGTAGATATTTATGTCCAAAAAATTTAAATTGGGCAATTAAATAGATAAGTCATATAAGAAAATATAAGTTAGAAAGGGAATTGTTTTAAAATTTTCATTAATTTTGAGGAAAATAATTAAGAAAAAAATGCACGGATCATTAAATAAAGTTATGCTAATTGGACATTTGGGCGATGAGGTTAAAATGCATTATTTCGAAGGCGGAACTTGTATTGGTCGTTTTCCGTTGGCTACAAATGAGGTTTATATCAATAAAACAACTGGCGAAAAAATAACATCAACCGAATGGCATAATTTGGTTGTGAGAAATAAAGCAGCCGAAATTTGCGAAAAATATTTGTCGAAAGGCGATAAAATTTATGCCGAAGGAAGAATAAAATCACGTCAATGGCAAGCCGAAGACGGTTCTACAAAATATACATCAGAAATTCAGGTAACAGAATTTACATTTTTAACAACAAAGAAAAATAATGATTTTGATAAAGAAAATAAATTATTTGAATCAAAAAATGGTAACTTTGAACCAGAAAACATTCCAAAACCAATCAATGATTTACCTTTCTAAATCATAAAAATTTAAATTTAAATGCCTCGTATTTTAATTTTTTTTATACTAATAGTTAGTTTCTTATCGTGCAAAAAAGACGTTTTGCCTAAACCATCTGGTTATTTAAGTTTGGATTATCCCGAACCAAAATATGCCAATTTTGATAAAAATTGTAGCTATTCTTTTGATATTAATAATGCCGCAATTGTCACAGAAAAGTCAAATTGCAATTTCGAAATTAATTATCCCAAAATGAAAGCAACTTTATATTTGAGTTACAAACCAGTTACTAATAACATCAAATTATTGCTTAAAGATGCGCAAAAACTTACTTACGAACACGTCATAAAAGCCGATGATATTATAGAGCAACCCTATATAAACGCTGATAAAAAAGTGTACGGAATGTTTTATTCTGTGAATGGAAATGCCGCTACAAACGCTCAATTTTATGTAACCGACAGTACTAAACATTTTTTGGATTGTTCTGTTTATTTTTATGCGAAACCCAATTTCGACTCGATTTATCCAGCAACCGATTTCATAAAAAACGATATGCGAAAAATGATGGAAACTTTGAAATGGAAGTAAAATTATTTTAAAATGAAATTTGAGTTTGGCTCAATAAAAAATGGATAACAAAAAAACAAAATGGTTTTTATTAATAATTCTTGCCCTAATTTGGGGAAGTTCTTTTATACTAATCAAGCGTGGTTTAATTGGCTTGAACCCATTTCAAGTTGGTTCTTTTCGAATAGTTTGCGCAGGATTATTTTTATTGCTAATTGGTTTTAAATCATTGCCAACAATTCCGCATCACAAATGGAAATATGTTGCAATAACTTCGCTTTTCGGAACATTTATACCTGCATTTTTATTCTCAATTGCTCAAACCCAAATTAGTAGTACAGTAAGTTCGATTTTAAATTCCTTAACACCATTAAATACTTTAGTTTTGGGTGTATTGTTGTTTGGATTGACATTTGAAAGAAAACAAATTTTTGGAGTAATTATTGGTTTAATTGGAAGTTCAATTTTGATTTTAAATGGAGCAGTAAATCATCCAGAACAGAATTATTATTACGCAATTTTGATAATAATTTCATCGATTTGTTATGCAACAAATGTCAATTTGGTCAAAAAATATTTATCAGATTTATCGCCATTAGCAATTTCGACAGGCAATTTTACAGTAATGCTAATTCCAGCTTTAATAATTTTATTTTCGACAGGTTTTGCAGATATTGTTCACATCGAAAAAGTCCAAAGCTCTATGTTTTTTATAATGATTTTAGGAATTGTAGGAACAGGAATTGCAAATATAATTTTCTTTAAATTAATTCAAATTTCATCGCCAGTTTTTGCAACTTCGGTAACTTATTTAATTCCAGTTGTAGCTTTTTTTTGGGGATTATTAGACAATGAATCTTTAACTTTGACTCAGTTTTTTGGGGCATTTGTTATTTTGGTTGGCGTTTATTTATCTAGTAAAAAATAGGTTTTTTAACTTATACCATTTATATGTATAAATGGTATTAAAATGAAATTTCTGGTTCCCAATAAACCAATTTAAAATCTTGAATTTGGTTGTCAACTACTACAATTCCTTCATTTTCGAGCAATTGTTGCATTAGATTTGTACCATCAAAATGATGTTTTCCTGTCAATAATCCTTTGCGATTTACAACTCTGTGGGCTGGTACATCTTCTATATTATGACTTGCATTCATTGCCCAACCAACCATTCTTGCTGACCTGCCAGTTCCTAGAGCTCTAGCTATTGCGCCATAAGAAGTGACTTTTCCAAAAGGAATTTGTCGAGCAACAGCATAAACTCTTTCGAAAAAATTAGGTTCCATTTCTAAAAATTATAAAAATTTCTGATAATATAAATCAAACTCATTAACGCAACAAAACCAGTAATTGAGCCAATTATTGTATTCATGTTTTTGGACATAAAGGTGGTTTTTGTTTCAAGGTTTTTAAAGAAAGTTATATAACCATAAAAAACAAAAAACGACCCTAAAACAACTCCCAAAGTAAAAATATAAATCGAATTTTCATCAAATGTAAAATAACCAAACGATGCAAAAGTCACGCTCATAAAAACATAATATGGAATAGGAAAAAAATTAATTGCAGCAATGAACATTCCAAGAAAAAATCTACTTTTTTTGCTTTTTATTTTAATATCATTTTGAATTGAACTCGTAGAATTTTTAGCAATACATAAAAAATAAATCGTCAATAAACTAAAAATCACAAAACCTATTTCCCTTAATAAAAGTGCAATTTCTTGATGACCATCAATATATCTGGCAAAAATCAATGCTATCAAAGTCTGAAAAAATATTACTATCAATGCTCCAAGAATAAACATCAACGCACGGTTTTTACCATCTTTCACACTAATTTTCGCAGCAGTCATATTGATTAATCCAGGTGGAAGTATGCCAATTGATGCAACTAAAATTCCAATAAATAATGGTAAAATTTTATTCAAAATTTTGATTTTATAATTAAAAACTAAAACTGAAGACTAAATTTATTTTATTTTAAATCTAATAAAAGTAATTGCTTTATTTACAGCAAGATATTGGTTTTCATAGAAAGTCTGAATTTCGGTAACGTCTTTAGGTGAACCTTCGTTAACATAAACGTTATGATTGGCATACATAATCTCATGACCTTCGCCATGCAACAATCCAAGTGTGTAGCCGTGCATAAATTCTGAATCGGTTTTAAGATTCATAATTCCGTTTGGTTTCAATATTTGTTTATACAATTTTAAAAACTCAGAATTGGTCATTCTGTGTTTTGTGCGTTGAAATTTTATTTGCGGATCAGGAAAAGTTATCCATATTTCATCTACTTCGTTTTCGGCAAAAACTTTATTAATTAGCTCAATTTGCATTCTTACAAAACCTACATTAGTCAAACCAGTTTCGATTGCAGTTTTGGCTCCACGCCAAAATCTAGCACCTTTTAAATCTATTCCGATAAAATTTTTATCTGGAAATCTAGCTGCCAATCCAACAGAATATTCGCCTTTTCCACAACCTAATTCCAACACAATAGGATTTGAATTTTTGAAAAAATTAGCGTTCCAGTTGCCACGCATTCCGAAATCTCCCGAAACTATATCTTCTCTAGTTGGCTGAAAAACATTATCGAATGTTTCGTTTTCGCCAAATCTTTTTAATTTGTTTTTGCTTCCCACAATTTATTTATTTGGCACAAAACTAATCAATTTATAGAAAACAAATTAAACTTTTAATAATGTTTAAATAACCTTAACACAAGATTGATTTATGAACTTTGAGAAAAATATAATTTTGAGAAAGAGAAAAGTAGAAGTTGCCGTCATTTCTGATGTACATTTAGGCACATTTGGCTGTCATGCCAAAGAATTGTTGCAATACTTGAACTCAATTAAACCAAAAACCTTAATTTTGAATGGCGATATTGTTGATATTTGGCAATTCAGAAAATCTTATTTCCCAGCAAGTCATCAAAAGGTCATTAAAAAAATTATTTCTCTGAGTACTAAAGGAACAAAAATTTATTATTTGACAGGTAATCACGACGAATTGTTTAGAAAATTTACAGATTTACATATAGGAAATTTAAGTTTAATAAATAAATTAGTACTTGAATTAGACGGTAAAAAAGCTTGGATTTTTCATGGAGATGTTTTTGATGCTACAATAAACAATGCAAAATGGTTAGCAAAATTAGGTGGTTGGAGTTATGATTTTTTGATTTTGTTCAATAGGTTTTTAAATTGGTCTTTAAAACAAATGAATAAAGAACCTTATTCTTTATCCAAAAAAATAAAGAATAATGTAAAATCGGCTGTAAAATTCATAACCAATTTCGAGACGATTTGTACTGATTTAGCAATCGAAAAAAAATATGAATATGTAATTTGCGGTCATATTCACGAACCTAAAATTCAAGAAATTGAAACTGCAAAAGGCAAAACGATTTATTTGAATTCTGGTGATTGGATAGAAAACCTGACTTCGTTGGAATATAACAATAAAAAGTGGAAACTTCATAAACACAATCCTGAAGATTATATTACAGAAGATGACGAACTAGAATTCGAGTATGAAAACCAGTTGGTAGATCAATTCATGACAATTTTGAAATAGTTCTTAATGAAAAAAAACATATTAGTTGCTCCACTAAATTGGGGTTTGGGACATTCGACAAGATGCATTCCTATAATTCGAGCTTTGATTGATAACGATTTTAATCCAATTTTGGCATCAGATGGAACTGCCCTTGAAATGTTACGTAAAGAATTTCCTGATTTACAAACTCTAGAATTGCCTTCTTATCAAATAGAATATGCCAAAGACGGTAAGAATTTTAAGTGGAAAATGCTTAAAAACAGTCCAAAAATGATTGCTGCAATTCTTAAAGAAAAGAAAATTATAAAAAAATGGATATCAGAATACAATCTTTCGGGAATCATTTCTGATAACAGACTCGGCGTTCAAAGCAACCAAGTACCGTCAGTTTTTATAACCCATCAATTGAATGTTTTGACAGGAAACACTTCTTGGATTACAACAAAATTACATCAAAATATTATTAGAAAATTCACAGAATGTTGGATTCCAGATTTTGAAAAAAAACCAAACTTGACTGGAAAACTTGGACATTTAAGTAAAACAAATCTAAATCTGAAATACATTGGACCACTTTCTAGATTAAATGCTAGGTATTTAAGACCAAAATATCAATTAATGGTTTTGCTTTCTGGACCAGAACCTCAACGCACAATGTTGGAAGATAAATTGAAAGTTGAGGTTTTAAAATTCAAAGGAAATGTTATGTTTATAAAAGGAATAATCGAAAAAGAGCAAAAAATTGAGCAAATAGAAAACATTACTTTCGTGAATTTTATGAATTCTGAATCACTCGAAACTGCATTCAACGAAAGTGAAATGGTACTTTGCCGTTCAGGATATACAACAATTATGGACTTGGCAAAATTAGGTAAAAAAGCATTTTTTATTCCGACTCCAGGACAATACGAACAAGAATATTTAGCTAAAAAACTAAAAAGAAACGGATTGTATCCATTTGCAAAACAAGACGATTTTAGAATAGAAAATTTAAATGAAATTGATTTGTACAAAGGAATTCAAACTCCAGAAAACAATATTAATTGGTCTGATTTATTTAATGTTTTCGAATAAATTAATTAATAATATTCACTTTTTGAAGTGTGAAAGAAAACATTGAACCTTTGCCGAAAGTACTATCGACAAATATTTTTTCGTTGTGCGCTTCTATAATGTGTTTAACAATTGCAAGTCCAAGTCCAGAACCACCTTCTGATCGAGCACCACTTTTATCAACTCTATAAAAACGTTCGAAAAGTCTAGAAATATTTTGATTTTCAATGCCTTCTCCGTTGTCTTTGATACTTATTAAAATACGGTTGTTAATTATTTCTTCGAAACCAATTTCGGTATAACCACCAATTTTGCCATATTTTATTGAGTTTTCGATAAGATTTGTCAAAACTTGTTGAATTTTATCGACATTACCCAAAACTATAATTGGTTTGAAATATTTGTCATCAAAAGTTAGTGTAATGTCTTTTTTGGTGGCTTTCATTTCGAGTAAATCCATTACGTTTTGCATCAAAATAACAATGTCAAATGGAGTCATTTCGAGTTTTTCTTCAGACATTTCGAGTTTAGCAATTGTGTCTAAGTCTTCGACAATATAAATTAGTCTTTCGACACCTTTTTCGGCTCGTTCTAAATATTTTTTTCGCAAAATTTTATCTTTAACCGCACCTTCAAGTAAAGTCGAAACATAACCTTGTACGGTAAAAAGTGGTGTTTTGAGTTCGTGAGAAACATTGCCAATAAACTCTCTTCGAAATGCTTCTCGTTCGTTTAAAGTTTCGATTTCGAGTTTTTTATCTGATGCAAATTGTTGTACTTGATTAGTTATTTCGGATAAATCTGTGCTAGAAGTATGGTTAAGTAATGATTTTGAGTCAAGAAAAGATATTTCGTCGTATAATTTTTTTACCCTTCTGAAAATAAATTTTTCGGTCCGGTATTGCAAAACAAAAATTGAAAAAACATAGGTCGAAAATCCAAAAATAAATGTGATTTTTAGAATTTCTAGAGCATCAATATTCAGAAAAACAAATAATAAAAAGCTTAAAAACGCACAGGCAAAAATCGTAATATAAAAAGCACAAATTAAGGCGAATTTGTATGTTTTTGTAACATTTATCATTTGTAAATAAATCTAATTAGAATAGTAAATGTAGCAAAATTATAACAAATAAAATTGTTTACGTTTTTATTAAAACTATATTTTTTTGTAAATAAATTAAATCTCAAATTTGTATCCAACACCTTTAATGGTTACAAATAAATCTTCACCAATTTTTTCTCGTAATTTTCGAATATGCACATCAATTGTTCTACCGCCAACTACAACTTCGCTGCCCCAAACTTTGTCTAAAATTTCGTCTCTTTTGAAAACTTTTCCTGGTTTAGATGCCAATAAATAAAATAATTCGAACTCTTTTCTAGGCAAAACAATTGCAATTTCGTCTTTGATGATTTTGTATTCTTCGCGGTTTATTTCTATTCCACCAACATTAATGGTTTCAGAATTTACTTCTTCGTCTTTAAGTCTTCTTAACAAAGCTTTGACTTTGCTGACCAATAATTTTGGCTTTATTGGTTTGGCAATATAGTCATCTGCACCTGCATCAAAACCAGCAACTTGTGAGTAATCTTCGTTTCTGGCAGTCAGAAAAGTAATAATAACATTGCTCAATTCAGGAATTTTTCTGATGGCTTCGCACGCTTCCATTCCGTCCATTTCTGGCATCATAACATCCATTATAATAAGGTGTGGAATTTCTTTTTTGGCTTTAGCAATTGCTTCTTTGCCGTTTACAGCAGTAAAAATTTGAAAACCTTCTTGTTGTAAATTATAGCTTACAATCTCTAGAATATCTGCTTCGTCATCGACTAATAGAATTTTGATTTCTTTTTTCTTCATTTTTAAAGTTCAAGTTTGATTATGTAAAAGTAATTATAAAAACACCATTTCAAACCAATTAACCATTATTTAATGTACGTAACATTTGCGTAATCTATCATAAATTGTATCCAAAAAAAAATCGGAATTATTAGTTCCGATTTTTAGATATTTATTATTTTTTCTTAGAGTTTGACTTTTTCTTTTTGTCAGCAGCTTTTTTCTTAGCTTTCTTTTCTTTAAGTTTTTTCTTAGCTTTTTCTTTTTTAGCCTTTTCTTTTTTGTTTTTTGCAGCTTTTTTGCCTTTTTCTTTTGCTTTGTCTTTTGCTTTTTTCTCTTTCTCTTTGATTTTGTCGCTCATTTTCTTTAATTTTTTTAGATTTTTGTTTTTAATTTTAATCGTAGCGTTTTCGGTTAAGTTTTCAATTATTATTATTTCAGTATCATCAGAAATTGGCATTGCAAGTGGTACTGATTTTGCAATTGTTGGTTTTCTTGATGTTGTAGTTCTTCTTACAACTGGTTTAACCGAAGTTGAAGCTGGCGTTGTAGTTGTTTTTTCAACGGGTGTATTTTTTACAACTGGCTTAACTGCTGGAGTTTTTGCTGTTGCATTTGCTGTAGCTGGTTTTGCAACTGGTTTTCTAACCACTGGTTTTCTGACTACTGGTTTTCTGACTACTGCTGTTTTCTTAATATCGTTTTGGGTTGTATTCTCTTCAGCATTAACGATACTATCTGGTTTATTTTCTTCCATTTTATTACTTGTAAATTAATAGTTATTTGAATGTTAATTAATTGTTATGCAAATATAAGTATAAAAACAATTCGCTAATGTTAAGTTTTGCATAAGAATGAAAACTTAACATTGGAAATCAAATTATTAGAAAATGTTTTCAATTTAATCAGATAACAATTTGGTAATATTAAAGACACAAATTAGTAACCGCTAGATAACTTCAAATTTACAAAGTGACCGTTTCTTTGCAAAAAATTTAAAACAAATCAAATGAAATTCAAATTTCTCTTTTTTGCATTATTCATTACAATAATATCTTTTGGACAAACTACAGGAACTATCTCCGGAATACTAAAAGACAAAAACGCAAACAACCAACCTTTAGCATTTGCAAACATAATTTTGAAAAACACTACCATAAGTGCCAACTCTGACATTGATGGAAAATATATAATAAAAGTCGCGCCTGGCGAATACACAATTGTATTTAGTTTTATTGGTTATGAAAATGTTGAAGTTCCAGTAACAGTTGTTGCTAGCGAAACTGTAACTATTAACAAATCTATAGGTTCTGGAAATTATACTTTGCAAGATGTTGTTGTAAAATCGGCAAACATTAATCGTGAAAAAGAAACAGCAATTTTATTAGACCAAAAAAAGTCTATCGAAATTAAGCAAAGTATTGGCGCACAAGAAATGTCTAGAAAAGGAGTAAGTAATGTTGAGCAAGGTGTTGCAAAGCTATCTGGCGTTTCTAAAGTTGCAGATCGTGGTCTTTTTATTAGGGGTTTAGATGACAGGTATAACTATTTACAAATAAATGGATTGAATTTTATTCCTTCTGACCCTAATTTAAAAACAATTCCATTAAATTTTATTCCGTCAGATATTGTTAGAAACATTGATGTTTACAAAACTTTTAAATCAACTTTATACCAAGATTTTGCAGGTGCATCTATAAATGTTATTACAAAAGATGTTAGTAATAAACCGTATACTAAAATTAGTATTTCTGCTGGAGGAAATTCTTTAACGACATTTAAAAAAACAAAAGCTTATCCTAAAAGTAATAATGAGTTTATTGGCTATGCAGATAAAGATAGAAAAGCTCCTTCTTTTTTTAGTGAAAATGTAGCTTACACTGCAAGCCCAAGTGAGTCTTTAAATTCATTTAAAACAGGTTTCAATCCCACTATTGATAACGCACCATTTACATTTGGAACTGGAATCTCTAATTCAGATTCGTTTAATTTATCTGATGGTAAAAAAATTGGTTACTTTATAAATTTTAATTTTAATAATAATTTCAATAACCAATTTGGAAAAAGAAGAAATTTAAATTCCTCTGGTTCAGCCGTTAAAGATTTTGACCTAAGTAGATGGAGTTATCTTTCACAAAAATCTGCATTGCTTACATTGAATTTTAGAAAGAACAACAAATATAATTTTGGCATAAATGCAGTTTACATACAAAATTCTGAAAACACAATCGAAGAAATAGTTGGAGAAAATACTGATTATGTAACAATTGACAAACCTTTTTTTCTTCGTGATTCAAAATTTATTGAGAATACTGCTTTTGGATTACAACAAATTGGAACATTCAATATATTAGAAAAAAAATTAATTTTAGATTATGGTGTCGGTATTAGTAGTGGGAAAAATGACACTCCAAATAGAACAATATTAGCAACCGAAGGTCAAGGCAAAAATTCAAGCTATTTACCAAGTGCAGATCCATTTCGCTTTTTTTTCGATTTAAAAAATACGAATGTAAATACTAAATTTGATTTAGAGTATAATTTTGGATCAGAAATAAATTCAAAACCAAGAAATACCTTAAGAGTTGGTCACAATTTTGATATTACAAATTATAATCTTTTTAATAAAATTGTAAGAACAATTAATGCTCCAACAGGAGTATTTATAGATACTGATAATCCTGATGCATTTTTTAACAACAGTTTTGCTAATAATTCAAGTTTACAATACGATAGCCAATTTAGTGGATCAACCGTTACTACAATAAATCAAGTAATAAATGCTGTTTATTTGAATTATACAAAAAATTTCGAAAAATTAACTTTGGACTTTGGTTTACGGTTTGAGACTTTATTGCGTACAACAAAATACAATGAAGAAACCGATCGAATAGACGATTTTAAAAGAAAAATAAAATATAATCCTAGCGATTATAGTCCAGTTATTAATGTAAAATATTTATTGAATGAAAAAACAAATATAAGATTTACAAGTTCAAGAACCTCAACAAAACCAAGAATTAGAGAAATATTACCTTTTAGATATTCTGATGGAGATGGAAATTTCACTCAAGGAAATCCAAATTTAATTAATACAACAAATTATAATGTTGATTTAAAATATGAAATATTTCCAGATAAAAATTCATTGTTTGCAGTTGGATTATTTGGGAAATTAATACAAAATCCTATTTCAAGACTTGCCGAAGGTACATCAACTGGATTCTTAACGAAATTCGAAAACTTTGACGAGGCAAAACTATTTGGAATTGAATTAGAAACAAATTTTGGTTTAGATTTAATATTTAAAGAATCTGCGATTGCAAAAAGAATTTCATTTGGTCTTAATACTATTTATATGAAATCAGAAGAGACTGGCGATCCTGAAAAATTTCCAAGATTAACTACAACAAAACGTTCCTTGCAAGGAGCGTCAGATTTTATAATTAATACAGACATAGGATTTGAATTAGCAAAAAACGATAAAATTGAGTCTAAAGCTTCAATAGTTTTCAATACATTTTCTGATAGAATTTATGCTATTGGAACCGATGGTGCATCTGATATTATTCAAAAAGCTATAAATCAACTAGATTTTACTTGGCGCAATACATTCAATAAAAAATACCAATTAAATCTTACTTTAAAAAACTTATTAAACGAAAACTTCTTGGCAGTCCAAAATCCAACAAAAGAAATAGCAGATCCTGTAAGATTCAGCAACGTTAATAACTTATTATCGCAAGGAATAAATTTTGGACTCGAATTTTCTTATTCATTTAATTAACTATTAAGTAACTCAATAACAACCTTCAAATAATGGTAACTTAACATTTGTAAAAATAAGTACACCTAAATTTGTAAAAAATTTAATTAAAAAAAACCAAATGAAAACAACAATTCTAAAATCTATTTTTTTATTAGTATTAGCATTTAATGTAGCTTGTTCAAGTGATGATGACGAGCCAGTTAAACAAAATCCAGTTAATGATACTCCAAACATTTCTGGTACAGTTTTACAAGGAGACATTACTGGAAAATTAAATGTACCTGCAGGAAACTACAGTTTAAAAGGTGCTGTTAAAGTAAAATCTGGTGGAGAATTAACTATTCAGCCAGGAGTTACTTTTACAGTTTCATCAACTGATCAAGCTGGCGGTATAAACTATTTGCAAATAGAACAAGGTGGAAAAATTATTGCAAATGGAACAGCAGCTTTGCCAATCGTATTTACTTCACAATCAGCAGCAATAGGCTCTTGGGGCGGAATTATAATCAACGGAAAAGCTAAAATCAATGTTGCCGGAGGAACAGAAATTGCAGAAGCTGGAGGATTGATATATGGTGGACAAGATGATGCTGACAATTCTGGTTCTATGAAATATGTACGTGTTGAATATGCTGGAGCAGCTATAACAGGAACCACAGGAGAGTACAATGCTTTTTCATTTTTCGGAGTTGGTTCAGGAACAGTTTTAGAAAATTTACAGGCATATAAAGGTGCTGATGATGCATTTGAATTCTTTGGTGGAACTGTTAATTGCAAAAATCTTATAGCTTTTGGTTGCGAAGACGACAATATTGACTGGGACAGAGGCTATAGAGGTACTCTAAGTAATATTTGGATTAAACAACCTGCAAATGGCGATTTCGGTTTTGAATGTTCTAATTTACCTGTAGAATTTAATAGTAGCCCAAGGTCAAATCCAACAGTTACAAATGTGACAATTGTTGGATCAGGAGTTGCTACAAAAGCAGCATTCAATTTTAAAGAGGGTACAGCAGGAATTATAACTAATGTTGTTGCTACAAATGTTGGAATTGGTGTAGATTTGAGAAATCAACTAGCTCAATTTACAGATGCAACTTTAAAAATAAATAATGCTAACATAACTTTCATAACTTCTCTTACAAAAAACGGTATTTCAGGTAATACAACCAACATTGATTCAATAGTTGGTGTTACAACAACAGCTACAGGTGCTGATACAAGTGTATTAACTGGTTCTTGGGTTAGAAGTTTCTAGAGACATTTAAAAATCTCATAAATAAAAAAGCTTTCCAAATATTTTTTGGAAAGCCTTTTTTATTTGGGGCAAACTTTTTATCTAATTTTTAGAAGCAATAGCATTTGCATTCAATATTTTTGTGCTTATAACATTGTTGTTAGCATACAAAACTTCATTCACAGTAATATTATTGTAAGTCAACCATTTTCCAGTTTTTTGACCGTTTGTATATTCTGCAATAGCTTTTATTTTTCCAGTTTCGTCAAACGAGATCCATTTTCCGTCCAATTTTCCTTCTTTGAAGAAACCTTCTTGTTGAATGTTACCGTTTTCGAAAAAATAAGTTGCTTTAACTTGTTGTCCAACAATTTCTAATTTTGGTTCGATATTTTGAGCAAATAGTATTGATGAGGCAAAAAACGCGATGATTAAAACTAAATTTTTCATGATAATATTGGGTTAAATAGGTTAATAACTTTACAAAGATATAATAAATTTACAATAATCCAACTATTTCTTAACAATTTAATAACATTAAAAATATTTGTTGTATTTTTAACAATTCTGTAAATATTTAATAACATGAATAGTGTTATTTTTCTTGACTTTATAATACTTTTGCAACTCTCCAAATGAATCAAAATGAAAAAGATATTATTGTTATTGTTGCTAACTACAACCGTTTATAGCCAAAACGATTTTATAATTACTAACGAAGGCGAAAAAATCGAAGTTGAAGACACAACAATCGCAATCAACTATGCTAATAAGGCTTTAGAATATAAATCATTAGAAAAAAGAAAAGCAAAAACAATCGATTTTACAGATTTTAGTTATTGCTATTTTGAAGGTTATGTATTTATGACTTTCGATTTATATAAAAACAATTCAATTAAAGGATATTTTGTTTTAGCAGACAGCAAAAACAGAAAATTGTTGAGTACTGTTTTACCACCAGACACAGATGATTACAACAAGTTCAAGAGTCAAACCGTAAAATACGAATATTACATAATCGATGAAAACACGACTGTATTAGAAAAATTGGCTTTCGATAACATTAAAATAGAAAGCAATTCTACAACAAGAAGTTTAATTCCAATAAAATTAAAAAATCAATTTAAGGATTTTCCCGAATTTTTAGACAGATTGGCTACATTTAACAGTAAAGATGATGATGATTACAATTTGAAAATTCTCGAACTTTTTGAATTTCCTAGCTACATGAAGAAAACAGAAAAAAAATAAATTAACATTTTTGGTACAATATTTGAAATACATTTCATATATTTGTAATAATATTTAAAAATGAAGAAAAATTACTTATATATTATTTTACTATTTGCTTGTTTGTTTACAGGTTTTGCAAGTGCGCAAGACAATAAACAAACAATCGATGGTTTGTCTGTTTATCCAAACCCAGTTAGTAATGGTAAAATATATATTACTTCTAAATCGGGCGAAAACAAAGACATTTCTATTTTTGATGTTTTAGGTAAATTGGTTTTACAAACCGCGCTTTCTAGCAAAGAATTAAACATTTTGGCACTTTCGCCAGGAGTTTATATCATTAAAATTCGTGAAAGCGAAGCAACTGCAACCCGAAAATTGATTATTAAGTAGTTATTTCTACTATCAAAATTTCAAATAAATTTTTCAAATTACAACAAAAGTAGCAATCATAAATTTTTAATTGATAGTTTTTGATAGAATATTTTAAATTGTTATTTTTGTATAACAAATAATATTTTATGAGTGCAACAATCACAAAATTCAGTCAACTTGATTTAAAAGGCACTTATTCTTATGCCGATTATTTATTGTGGCAATTTTCTGAAAGAGTCGAATTGATAAAAGGCAAAATTTTTAAGATGAGTCCAGCACCAAGCAGTTCGCATCAAGATATTTCTATGAATTTGACTAGAATAATTGATAAAGTTTTCTACAAAACATCTTGTAAATTTTATGTTGCACCATTTGATGTAAGACTAATAAATTTCAAAGAAAGCACTTCAGAAAACCAAATTTTATCGGTTGTGCAACCCGATTTGTGCGTTATCTGCGACCGCTCGAAAGTAGATTTAAAAGGTTGTCTAGGATCGCCCGATTTGGTTGTAGAAATTTTATCGCTTGGAAATTCCAAGAAAGAAATGGATATAAAATTCGATTTATACCAAGAAAACAAAATTCTAGAGTATTGGATTGTTAATCCTTTTCAGAAAACAATCTTGATTTTTGTTCTTGAAAACGACCGTTACATTGGCTTGAAACCTTATCTAGAAGATTCTAAAATTATTAGTCCAACATTTCCAAATTTAAAAGTTTCGGTAAAAAAAGTTTTTGAGATTTTGTGATGTCATTCTCTAAAAATAATAAATTTTACAGCAAAATTATGTATATTTGGTTTAATATAGATTTAGGTTAAAAAAATCTGCCAAATTAAAAATTAAAATAATTTATTTATGAATGCAATAAGACAATTTATTGATGTTAAAAATAACTCCTTTAATGTTTTGCTTCCTGAAGATTTTAAAGCAAGTCGGGTTGAAATAATCATAATGCCTTCTGAGGTAACTGAAATCCCGCAATGGCAGAAAACTGAGGCTTTAAGAAGATTAGAAATATATAAAACCAACCCAAAAGCAGTTTTGGATTTTGATGAAATTATGGATCAAATCGAAAACGATTTATGAAATGCAAAAAAGAAATTTTAGAAATTGCTAAATTTGAAACTAACGAAAATGTATTGTGGTATAATTCTAGAAGAAAAGGTTTAGGTAAAAAATTTTCTTTTTAAATTCGTAAAACAATCAATTACATTTCTGATTTTCCATTGGCTTTTCCTGTAAAATATGATGAAATTAGGGTTGCAGTAGTTGCAGTTTTTCCTTACACAGTACATTATTATTTTGACCAAATTAACAACACAGTTTTTGTTTCTTGTGTATTTCACGATTTCAATGACCCAGAAATCCCAATAAATAGAAATTTATTTTAGAACTTTTTTAAAACTTTTCCAAATTTAAAAGTTTCGGTAAAAAAAGTTTTTGAAATTTTGTGACGTTATTTTGCTAATCTCCAACAAATAACAATTATTTTACACTCAATTATTTATTTCATTAAAATACTTACTATATTTGTAGCTTAATTTATAAAAAATTTAATCATGAAAAAACTTTACATTTTAATTTCTTTATTGACTGTTTCTTTAGCTTCTCAAGCTCAAATTGCTCAATGGAATTTTGATGCATCTGCAAATGCTCCATCGACAGGTGCTGGAACTGTTTCTTTAATCGGAGGAACACAGGAAAACATTCAGACTGGTGCAGGTGCTTGCAATTGCCCTTATGTTGCAGGTAATCCTTCGACAGGAAAAGCATATAGCATTAAAACTTTTCCTGCTTTAGGAACAGCATCAGGAACCGCAGGTTATGAATTTTCAGTAAGCACACTAGGTCAGACTGGTACAATATCAGTTAGCTTTGACCCAAGAGGTTCAGGTACCTCATCAAAATGGCAAGGTTATCAGTATTCTACTGATGGAACAAATTTTACCACTTTATCAAATAATGGTGGTTCGTTGGCTAATGCATTTAGCGCTACGCCTGTATCATTGACATTTCCAGCCTCTTGTAGTAACAATGCAAATTTTAAATTTAGAATAGTTTCGATATTTGATCCTGCAACAAATGATTATGCGCCTGTAACAGCTGGTTATCTTGTTACTGGAGCTTGGAGAATAGATAATGTATCCTTTACAGGAGGTGCTTTATCAACAAATCAAAACCAAATCGCTGGTTTAAAAGTTTTCGTAAGCAACAAAAACTTAAATGTAACTTCTGATAATAATGAATTAAAATCGGTTGCTGTTTACAACATTCTAGGAAAACAAGTAATTAACACAACTACTTCTGGAAGCCCAATAAATGTTTCTGAATTGTCTAGCGGTATTTATATCGTTAAAGTAATCGAAAACGGAAAAACAAGTACCTTGAAAGTTGTTATTCAGTAAATAAATTTACTTTTTAAAATACTAAAAACCAGCAAAAAATTGTTGGTTTTTTTGCTTTTGTCATTTCGACGATAGGAGACTAGAGCTTGAAAGTGCGACTGGCGAAGCAAATCACATAACGAGAGCAACTAATGTGATTTTTCCTTCGTCGAATTGAACAAACCTATTTAATATTTACTTTTCATCTAATTTTTTACGCAAATATACAATCTCCTCTTTTAAAGATTGTATTTGTTCTTGGTATGAAGTTCGTTCAAATTCGAAACTTTCGTTAAAATATTTTTTAACATTAAAAAATCCTTTTGAATGTTCGTTGAATGTATTGTTAAAAATTTGTTTTTCATCAAATGATATAAATCCTAAATAATTTTTAAAAACTCCAATTTCAAAGTTGGAGTTTTTTTTGTTTATTCAAATTAGGCTGAATAAAAAAATTACTATTATCTTTGATGAAAATAAAAATGTTATGGAAGCAACAATAAAACAACCTTTAACCAACGTTCAATTAGAATTGCTTAAAACTTTTTCTTATAACTTGTCTGTAAATGAAATAGCAGAATTAAAGAAAAACTTAGCTAGATTTTTCGCAAAAAGATTAATAAAACAAGCTGATTCTATTTGGGAAAGCCAAAGTTTTACTGATAAAAAAGTTGACGAATTGTTGAATACAAAATTAAGAAAATCTAAACAATTATAAATTTGAAAAAAATTGTTTTAGACACAAACGTTTTATTAGTTTCGATATCAAGTAAATCAAAATTTCATTGGATTTTTAAAAATTTAATAAACGGCAAATTTACTTTGTGTTTGACTTCTGATATTTTATTGGAATACGAAGAAATTATTGATACTCACATGGGATCAATCGCAAGTAAAAGTGTTTTATTGGTTATTCAAAATCTTCCAAATGTTGTGTTTGTAACCAATTATTTTAAATTCAATTTACTAAAAGACGAAGATGACAATAAATTTGTTGATTGTGCAATTGCTTCAAACGCTCAATTTATTGTAAGTCACGATAAAGATTTTAATGTTCTTAAAAAAATCAATTTCCCAAAAGTTACAGTAATTAATACTACTGATTTTAAATTACTTTTTAAGTAAACCTTGATTTCCAACTCCGACATATTCTCAATATCAAACAAAAAACAATTCGAAAAATTGGCTTTAAAAATTTTTCGTTTCCAATTCGAAAATAATTTAGTTTACAAACAATTTTGTGATTTACGTAAAATCGAATCGCAAAAAATCAAGTCGTTAGAACAAATTCCGTTTTTACCCATACAGTTTTTTAAATCGCACGAAGTTGTTTCGAACACAAACAAAATACAAGAAACTTTCACAAGTTCTGGAACTACTGGAGCCAATACTAGTCGGCATTTAGTAACCGATATTTCATTATACGAAAAAAGTTACCAACAAGGATTTTCAGAATTTTATGGCAATATCGAAGATTATGTGGTTTTGGCCTTGCTTCCCTCCTATTTAGATCGTTCTGGCTCGTCGTTAATTTATATGTTCAATGATTTAATAAAAAGAACCAACAATCCCGAAAGCGGTTTTTATTTAAATAATTATTCTGAATTAATAAAAAAACTGATTGAATTAGACAACTCAGGTCAAAATGTAATTTTAATTGGTGTTACTTATGCACTTTTAGATTTGATTGAAATTCAAAAATTCAATCTAAAAAATACTATTGTAATGGAAACTGGCGGTATGAAAGGCAAACGAAAAGAAATGATTCGAGAAGATTTGCACCAGCAACTTTGCGTTGGTTTCGGCATTTCGAGCATTCATTCTGAATATGGAATGACTGAATTATTATCGCAAGCCTATTCGTTAGGAAACGGAATTTTTGAATGTCCACCACAAATGCAAATCTTGATTCGCGACACCGAAGATGCACTTTCGATTGTCGATTCAGGAAAAACTGGCGGAATAAATGTAATCGATTTGGCAAATATAAATTCTTGTAGTTTTATTGCAACTCAAGATTTAGGCAAAAAATATCCCAATAATTCTTTCGAAATATTGGGACGTTTTGATAATTCTGATATTCGTGGTTGTAACTTGATGGTGGTTTAAAAATAAAAATTATGTGCAGATTATTCTTTTTTCTTTTTATTACAATCTCTATATTTGGACAGCAAAATGTTTTAGAAATAAAAATTGATTCTATCAAAACTGATGATTCAAATCCAAAAGAAAGACAATTTACGATTAACTATCACATTGAAAATTTATCGAACAATTCAGTTTCAATTTATTTGCAATCCAATAAAATAATTCCAAATGCTGTTGCATCAATGTCATTAAATACAGTTTATAAAATCTACAGAAACAAAGATTTTATTGATGTAGATGGGATATTTGAAAATTATCAAGATTCATTAGAAGAAAAAAATAAGTCTTTAATTGACCCAGAATATTACAATAAATTAATTACAAAATCAGGATTTACAAAATCCAAATTAGATTCGGTTTTTAAAAAATACAATGAAAATAAAGAAATAATTACAGATGATTTTGATTTACCAAATGCTTCAAAACTAAAAGATTTAATGGTTTTATTCAATCCAAAAGAAATAATAAATTTTTCTGTTAAATGTTCTTGGAATAAAAAAAGATATTCCAAAAATGGAGATGACGAATATTATCTTGAAGACAAGTCGGATTACTTTATAGAATTTGTTTTAGTTTTATCAGTTGAAAAACTTAAAAATCGATTAAAATCTGAAGATTATGAAAATATGAAAAAAGACAAAAACTTCGTGAATGGTGTTTTTACTTCTAATAAAATGAAAATTAATTTTGGAGAATAAAAAAAACGCATAAAAAAATTATACGTTTTTATATTCATTTAAACAACCCGAACCACAAAATAATTTTTCTTACCACTTTGCAACAAAACAAACTGATTGTTAATTAAATCAGTAGGTTTCAAAATAAAATCTTCTCCTACTTTACCTTTATTTACAGCAATTGAGTTGGCAGACAATGCACGTCTGGCTTCACCGTTCGATTTCATAAAACCAGTTTTTTCGTTCAAAACATCAACAATATTAATACCATTTTCAATATCCGATCTCGAAATTTCGGCTTGCGGAACACCATCAAAAACTTCTAAAAAAGTTACAGAATCTAGTTGTTTCAAATCATCAGAGCTTGAGTTTCCAAACAAAATGTTCGATGCTTGAATTGCTTTTTCTAAATCAGTTTTAGAATGAACAAAAATAGTCAATTCTTCTGCCAAACGTTTTTGCAAAACTCTTAAATGCGGAGCAACTTTGTGTTCTTCAATTAATAAATCGATTGTTGATTCATCCAGAAAAGTAAAAATTTTAATATATTTTTCAGCATCAACATCAGTCGAATTCAACCAAAACTGATAAAATTTATAAACCGAGGTTTTATCGGCAGTCAACCAAACATTTCCGTTTTCGGATTTTCCGAATTTCGAACCATCGGCTTTGGTTACAAGCGGACAAGTCATTGCAAAGGCTTTATTATCTTCAGAATCAACATTCATTCTGCGAACCAATTCGGTTCCTGTTGTAATATTTCCCCATTGATCGCTTCCACCCATTTGCAACAAGCAATTGTGGGTTTTATGCAAATGATAAAAATCATATCCTTGTATTAATTGGTAAGTAAACTCAGTAAAACTCATTCCGTCTCCATCAGCAGAAAGTCTTTTTTTGACCGAATCTTTCGCCATCATATAATTAACCGTTATTCGTTTACCAACGTCACGCGCAAAGTTAATAAACGATAAATCTTTCATCCAATCATAGTTATTAACCAAAATTGGCGCATTCACGGCAGTAGAATTAAAATTTAAAAATTTAGACAAAACTGATTTTATTCCAGCAACATTATGGTTCAAGGTCGATTCGTCAAGCAAGTTTCTTTCGTTCGATTTTCCAGATGGATCACCAATCATTCCAGTTGCTCCACCAACCAAAGCAATAGCTTTGTGACCAAATTTATCTAAATGAACCAACAAAATTATCGGAATTAAATTACCAATATGCAAAGAATCAGACGTTGGATCAAACCCAATATATGCAGTTGTCATTTCTTTCAAAAGTTGCTCTTCGGTTCCTGGCATAATGTCATGAACTAGTCCACGCCATTGCAATTCTGTAATAATATTTTTCATTTCTAAAATAAATTTCTGCAAATATAATTCAATTAGAGAATAACACAATTCAATATTTTGATAATTTTCAGGAGCAAAACCACTTCGATTTTTACTGCAATTATCCCGCTATTCACTACAATCTTTTAAAAAATTGAAAAAAAATCAATTTTTTAAAAGGATTTTCGTTACTATCGGGGCTAAAATTCAATTTTTGTTATTCTTACAAAACTTGGTTTTTTACTGTATAAAAGCCGTTAAAAAACTACTAATAACGACAAAATACATAAATATTCGAAATCTTATTTAAAATTTAACCTGTATGAAAATTTATTTAACTAATTTTGTTAAAAATTTAACCTATTTAAAATGAAAGTAAAATTATTATTTCTGTTGACAATTTATTGTCTTAACTCTTTTGCGGTAGATAATTACAAAAAAGGTGATGTGCTTTACGCGCTACTAAAAGATGGTGTAACACTTTACGAAAAGCCAGACTCTAAAAGCAAAGTAAAAAAAGAGTTATCATACAAAGACGAAGTAAAAGTTATTGAAGACAAACTAAAAAAAGTGTCCTTTACAATCGAAGAAATTCCTGCTATTCCAAGCGAAGACCCTAATATAGATGCGTTTCCTGGATTTACTATTTCGGGTTTTTGGGTAAAAGTCATTACACAAGAAGGCAAAATTTCGGGTTATGTACAAGATGCCTATTTATCTACAATGAAAACTGGTTTCGAATTAACAAGAGAATATTTCAATAAAGAATATATTTTGGACAGATCAGTAGTTGTTCCTCCAAAAAAAGCCGATGATTATCTTTTTGCCAATTCTTATTATTATATGAATGGCGCTTATATTCTTGAAAACGGAAGCGATTACGATGGACACGCTCGTTATTTTATTCCAAATATCAGTTTGCAAGAAGCCTATATGCTCATAAAAAGTCCCGGTTTGTTTGAACTTGAAACCCAAAACGGAAAAAATACAACCAAAATCGAAGGCAATAAATTTAGTTTGGTTTTTTCGAGTAAAATGGAAAAACGCAGTCTTGATGTTAAAGTTGGCAAAATAAACGGTGTAGAAGTTGTTTTCGAAACTTGGGTTAAGCATTAAATTCTCATAACATTTGCATTTAAAGTTCTTGTCATAAAATATTTTGGTTTTAGAAAACTTTAAAATTAAATATTCTAAAACGAACCAATCAATTTTATTTTTTTATACTTTTGAATAAACAAAATTATTATGCAAGCAATAAAACAAATCGTCAAAGTAAAAAATCATAAATTTAGTATTACACTTCCAAATGATTTTACAGCAGAAACTGTCGAAGTTATCATATTGGCTTCTAATCAAGAAAATGATGTTCCAGAATGGCAACAAATTGAATCGGAAAGAAGGTTAGAAATATATTTGAAAAATCCAGATTCTGCATCAGACTTTGATGCTTTTTGTAAAGAATTAGAAAACGAGATTTTATGAAGTTCAAATCTGAAATCCAAGATTTTGCAAAAGTAGATTTAAGAGAAGCAATAAAATGGTATAATTTACAAAAGAAAGGTTTAGGTGCCGATTTTCTTGCCGAAGTTAAAAAAACGATTTTAAGATTACGAATCTTTCCTGATTTGGCAGAAATAAGATATTTTATTATTCACACAGCAACTGTTGACACTTTTCCGTATATGGTTCATTATTATTTTGACCAAAACAAAAAAGCGGTCATTGTTATTGGCGTTTACCACACTTCAAGAAATCCAAAAATTTGGAACGATAGATTACACTAAACAACCCAGTTAAAATAATACAGTTTTACAATTATTTCTAAATGAAAACCATTGCTTTACGGTTAATAATAGATTTTAAAACCTTTTAAGATTCAAGAAAATCGTCTTATATTTACAGAATGATTCTAATAACTGGTGCTACAGGTTTAGTCGGTTCGCATTTGGCGATTCATTTACTCGAAAATGAAGAAAATATTCGATGTATTTACCGAAGTAAAGATGCTATATTTAAAACTAAATCAATTTTTGAACTGCACAAAAAAGACAAACTTTTTGATAAAATCGAATGGATTCAAGCCGATATAAATGATATTCCAGCTTTAGAAATCGCATTCGAAAATATAGAATATGTTTATCATTGTGCCGCTTTGGTTTCATTTGACCCAAAAGACGAAGAAAAACTTAGAAAAATTAATATCGAAGGAACAGCCAATATTGTCAATTTTTGTTTGGCGAAAAACATTAAAAAGTTGTGTTATGTTTCTAGTATTGCAGCATTTGGAGATTTATTAGAACACGAAAAAATCATAACCGAAGAAACAGAATGGAATCCTGAAAAACCACATTCTGATTATGCAATTTCGAAATATGGTGCAGAAATAGAAGTGTTTCGTGCACATCAAGAAGGTTTAAATGTCGTGATTGTAAATCCTGGAGTAATTCTTGGTGCAGGCTTTTTTGAATCTGGCAGTGGAGAAATTTTTATAAAAGTCAAAAAAGGTTTGAATTTTTATACTTCGGGAACTACGGGTTTTGTGGCTGTTTATGATGTTGTAAAAATCATGTTTCAATTAATGAAAAGTGACATAAACGGCGAACGTTTTGCTTTAGTCTCAGGAAATTGTACCTATAAATATTTGCTAGATACAATTGCTGATTCATTAAATGTAAAAAAACCAAATCGGAAAATTTGTAAAATTCTAACAAATATTGCTTGGAGAATAGATTGGATTTTATCGAATGTTTTTTTTCAAAAAAGAAATTTATCTAAAGATTTGGCAGATTCTTTGAATTCAACAGATTTATATTCTAATCAAAAAATCAAAAAAGCCTTAAATTTTGAATTCGAAAAAGTAGCCATTTCAATAGAAGAGATTTCAAAGTTTATTTCTTAACTGAATCGATTTTTTAACAGCTTCTAACTCTGTTTTTTTATCATTAATTCGATCTTTAACAGTTTTAAAAAGTCTCTTATATTTCGCAACATCAGAAGCCCAATATTTGTTACTTTTAGCAAATTGCAAACTATCAATTTTGTATTTTTTGAATATAAAATCGTTTGCTTCAAACTTAGAAACACCATTTTCATAATTAGAATTTTTGGTTGCATCTAGAATTGCTAAATCATAAAAAATATCGATCATTACATCGTCATCAATCAGATTGTCTGGTTTTTCGACAATCGAATTTCCACAGCTAGCAAGTAATACTAATATTGCAAAAAAACTACAAATTTTTTTCATTTTTTATAAAAATATTAATTATTCTCTACTAAATAACAAACGCTTTCCTGCACGTATCTCTTTGAAATTGAAATTGTTATAAATCAATTGTCCATTTACAAAAGTATGTGTAATTCTTGACTTGAAAGTAAAACCTTCGAACGGTGACCAACCACATTTATACAAAATATTATCTTTAGAAACGCTCCATGGCATTCCAGTATTTACTATGACCAAATCGGCAAAGTAACCCACTTTTATAAATCCACGTTTTTCTATTTGAAAAATTTTAGCTGGATTATGGCACATTTTTTCGACTATTTTCTCGATAGATATTTTGCCTTGGTGAAAACATTCAAGCATTGCAACAAGCGCATGTTGCACCATTGGTCCACCAGAAGGAGCATCTAAATAGGGCAATTGTTTTTCAGCCAGAGTGTGTGGTGCATGATCTGTTGCAATAACATCAAAACGGTCGTCAAGCAAGGCTTCCCAAAGTGCATCACGATCTTTTGGCGTTTTTATTGCTGGATTCCATTTAATGAAATTGCCTTTTTTTTCATAATCTTCATTAGAAAACCATAAATGGTGTATACAAACTTCGGCTGTAATTTTCTTTTCTTCTAACGGAATATTATTTACAAAAAGTTCGGTCTCTAATGCTGTCGAAACGTGAAAAACGTGTAACCTTGCTCCAGTTTTTTTAGCCAAAGCAATCGCTTTTGATGACGATATAAAACAAGCTTCTTCGCTACGAATTAAATGATGGAAGTCAGGAGTTATATCGTCACCTAATTGTTTTTTATAGTATTCTAAATTAGCTTTTATGGTGTTTTCGTCTTCGCAATGAACGGCAATTAACATTGATGTACACGAAAATATTTTTTCAAGAACTTCTTCGTCATCTACTAACATATCACCTGTTGATGAACCTAGAAAAAGTTTTATTCCAGCTACATTTTTTGGATTTGTTAATAAAATTTCAGACAAATTATTATTGGTTCCACCCATCATGAATGAATAATTGGCATACGAATTATTTTCTGCCAACTTATATTTATCTTCTAATAATTCTTGAGTAACAGCATTCGGAATAGTATTTGGTTGTTCAATAAAAGATGTAATTCCGCCAGCAACAGCAGCTTTAGATTCTGATTCAATATTACCTTTATGTGTTAATCCTGGTTCGCGAAAATGCACTTGATCGTCTATAACACCCGGAAACAAATAATTGTTTTGAGCATCAATAATTTTACAATCTGATGTTTTCAAACTAATTGTTTCGGCAATTTCGACAATAATTTCATTTTCGATAAGCAAATCGCCCTCAAAAATAATTCCTTCGTTTACTATTTTAGCATTCTTTATTAAAACTCTATTCATAAGATTTTATCAAATAATTAAAAACATAAAGTTTCTTTTTATAAATATTTAATCAATTTTAAGTTATTTTAAATTTAATTGATGTTGTTAAATTTATTTTTCTGGGTATTTACTAAAAGTTGGAAAAAAAAATTTAAAGTCTTCCAAACAACTTTCTGATTCTAAGGGCAATAACTCCAAAAACAGCTTCTTTGAATATCGCTGAACTCATCTTTGATTGTCCTTTTGTTCTATCAGTAAATATAATAGGAACTTCGATAATACAAAATTTTTTTGCAAAAGTTCTGTATTTCATTTCTATCTGGAAAGCATAACCTATAAACTTTATTTTGTTTAAATCAATATCTTCTAACACTTTTCGCCTGTAACAAATAAATCCTGCAGTTGCATCATGAATTTTCATTCCAGTAATAAACTTAACATAAACCGACGCAAAATAGGACATTAAAACTCGGTTCAATGGCCAATTTACTACATTTACTCCAGTGATATATCTCGACCCAATTGCTAAATCGGCACTTCCAAGATGACAAGCGTTGAGTAATTTTTCTAAATCATTTGGATTATGTGAAAAATCGGCATCCATTTCGAAAATATATTCGTAATCTCTTAATAAAGCCCAACGAAAACCACGAACATAAGCCGTTCCCAACCCAGATTTTTTCAAACCTTTTTCAAGAAATAATTTATCTTCGAATTCCTTTTGCAATTCGATAACCTTTTCTGATGTTTTATCAGGTGAATTATCATCAACAACCAAAATATGAAATGGTTTATGTAGCGAAAATACAGCACGCAAAATGCTTTCTATGTTTTCGATTTCGTTATAAGTTGGAATAATAACTAATGCTTTTGGCATAAACTCAAATTAAATTTAGGCAAAAATAAACTTTTTAGATTTGTTAAAATCATAATATAAATATAATAATGTATTTGTTAGAAAATTTGTAAATTTGCAAATATGTTGAAAATAGAATTACATAACCGAATTGTTGAAAACAAAGATTGGGTAACTATATTGTTTATTATCTGTTTTGTTTTAGTAACACTAACTAAAACTGCATTCGAAAATAAGTTTAGCGATTTTAAAAATTTATTTTTTTCTAATCGATATGTCAAAATGTATAAAGACAATTCGCATTTAATGACATTTTTTACTTTTTCTTTGTTTATAGTTCAAGTTTTATCTTTTGGTTTTTTTATACATTATATATTGTTTTACTTCGAATATATTTTAAAAACGGATTGGATTGCATTTATTCAAATTATAACTGCATTGTCATTTTTGATATTGTCTAAATATTTAATAGAAAAAATTATTGCAACATCGTTCGATGTAGAAGATATTTCTGAACAATACAATATGTTTAAAGTTAGCTACCGAAATTATATTGCTCTTTTACTGTTGCCAGTGACAATTATTTTGTATTATAATTTAAAACCCGAACTTGTTGTATTGCAGATTATTATTGGGATTGTTCTGATTTCGAATATTATAATTTCATTAAAAGGAATAAAAAATTTCCAAAAATTAATTATTGGTAAATTGTTTTATTTTATTTTGTATCTTTGCACACTCGAAATTGCACCCTATTATTTTATGTATTATTGGTTTACAAATAAATAATAAGCAAACAGAAAACGATATTTATGAAATCGCTAACAATAAATAGTTTGTTGATAACAAATACAATAAAAAATAGCGATAACATATATGACAACAAAAAACAACTTTTACATATATGAAAGTAAAAACGATATTGGTTTCTCAACCAGAACCGAAAGTAGAAAATTCACCATACTTTGACTTGCAACAAAAACATAAAGTAAAAGTTGATTTTAGACCATTTATTCACGTAGAAGGCGTAAGTGCAAAAGATATTCGGGCTCAAAAAATTGATTTAAACAATTTTACGGCTATCATTTTGACTAGCAAAAATGGCGTAGATCACTTTTTTAGAGTTGCTGACGAAATGAGATATAAAGTTCCGGAAGGTTTGAAATATTTCTGCCAATCTGAAGCAATTGCATTTTATTTGCAAAAATACATTACTTATCGAAAACGAAAAATATATGTAGGACTAAAAGATTTTTCAGATATGTCAACTTTGCTAAAAAAGTACAAAGAAGAAAAGTTTTTATTGCCCGCTTCTGACCAACTTAATGCCGATGCACCAATAACCTTAAACAATTTAAAGTTAAACTGGACACAAGCTACTTTTTACAAAACTGTAATGAGTGATTTATCAGATTTGGCAAATGTATATTATGATGTTTTAGCTTTTTTTAGCCCAACAGGAATAAAATCTTTGTTTATGAATTTTCCTGATTTTGAGCAAAACGAAACAAGAATTGCGGTTTTTGGAAGCACAACTCAAAAAGAAGCACTAGAACATGGATTACGAGTAGATATTATGGCTCCAACACCAGAAAGTCCATCAATGACAATGGCGTTAGAGAAATATATTGCCAAAGCAAATAAATAAAAAATCGTTTTTCAATATAAAATAACCCTAAATCAATTTTTTTTATTTTAGGGTTTTTTTTTAATTATAAATTAAACCAAATCATATTTCATTTTCCGAAGAATTCGCAATGATTCTTTAAAACTTAAATATATAATCGGATAAAGTTTTAATAACAATTTTGCATCGATAAGTTTTTGTTTGGCATCGTCAAAACCATTCAAATAGCAAATCATAAAATTAGATGGCAAGTTTTCTAAATCTTTGATTTCTCTTTCAGATAAAGTTAGGTTTTTTTGCAATTTATCTAACAATGAAATGTTCGAATTATAAATGTGAAACAACATTTTTCGATTGTATTCTGGCGGTTCAAATAGCAGTTGTGTATCAATTTTATAATATCCATTTTCGAAAAAACTAATTACTTGTTTTTCTAAAGGATAATAACTCGTTTTGTCATTCAAACCCAAAGGGACAAATTCGGTTATTGTGAAACTATTGTCATCGTACTCAATAGAAACATCGTCTAGAGCCGAATAAAAAAGTTTAATTTGCTCATTAACCAACTCAATATCTACTCTTGAAAAATAAGTTTTTTCACGAACTTTTTTGGCTTTTCCAGCCCAACAAATTACAAATAGTTCTTTGAAAACTTTATATTTTGGAGCCATATCTTTGTGACGAAAATTCATAAAATCAATCACGCCGTCAAGCGTATATTCTATCGAATTTCTAGAATTATTTTCGATTGCCAATACAATTTCTTTGTTCTGATAATTTTTCTCGAATGCACCAATCACAGGAACTGTATTGCTGCCACGTCGCATAAAAACCGAATTATTTAAAATCGTATGAATGCTTTTTTTGAAATTCGAAGTTTGTTTTTTAGGTTTTATAGTAACTAACCCTACAACTTTGTCTTTCGACAAATTCGGAAATGGCACGTTTTCATATTGAATTTTGGGTGGATTTTCTAGATAAGCATTTACCAAATTCTGAATGCGACTGTCGTCAAAAAAATCGTCACCAACTATTTCATTATCAGTATCTTCTACACCAACAACAATATAAGAATTATTACCCGGATTTGAATTTGATAAAGCACAAATGTGTTTCAAAAACTTGGCTTTTCCTTCGCGTGAATGTAAGTTCAACTGCCGTTTTTTGTCATAAAAACTCGACTCGTCGTTGTGAGCGAGTAAATTTTTAATTAAAAGACGTTTGTTTATCATTTTTGAAATAATGAATTAAGATTTTTTTATTTTCTATTAACCTAAAATGTAAAAAAATTCCGTAGATCTGATTTTTCTCGGTGAGACTCTGTGTCAAAAAATCAAGCAACTTTGTTTCCCATTGAAGCAACTAACAATAAGAACCAATCTTTCAAATCCATATCAATTTCGGTGGCTTTCATTAATTTAGAAATTCTAGCCGAATCAGTTGTGCCAAAAACAGGTAAAATTCCTGACGGATGTTTCAAAATCCAAACTAATAACAAAACATCGGTTTCAATATTATATTTTTTGGCTAATTTATTAGCAATTTTTTCAATTCTACTCGTTTTCTCGCTATCGACTTTAAAAACCGAACCTAACGGATTCCATGCCATCGGAACAATTTTATTGATTTGCATAAAATCTAAACTTCCGTTATTCATAGCATCGAAATCGGTTATCGAAAACTGAATTTGGTTACAACTAATTTTAGTCCGAGTTTGAATTAATTCACATTGGCTTGGCGTGAAATTCGAAACTCCAAAATCAATAATCTTACCTTCGAATTTTAACTTTTCGATGGCTTCGGCAATTTCATCGGCTTGCATTAACGGACTTGGTCGATGTATCAGCAAAACATCTAAATAATCGGTTTTTAGATTGTTTAACGAATTTTCTACGCTCCAAATTATATATTCTTTCGATAAATCATAATGTTTGATGTCATTTCTTGCTTCGGTTTGAATGCCACACTTCGAAATAAATTGAACTTTTTCTCGAGCAATTTTTGCATTAGCGAATGCATTTCCAAAACTAGTTTCGGTGGTATAATTTCCATAAATATCAGCGTGGTCAAAGGTTGAAATATTATTTTCTAAACAACAATTCATTAAATTTATCATTGCTTTTTCATCGAGATTTTTGCCCCAAATTCCCCAAGTCATTGTTCCTGAAATTATTTTTGATAACTTTATTTTCATTTGATTTTAAGTTTTTAAAATTAACTTTATTTGAACCATTAAGTAATTAAGTTTCATTAAGTTTATGTTACCTTGTTGAACCCAGATTACGCATTAGGATTCGTAATGAAAACGATTTATTCAATAAAATTTGGGGCTTACGGAATTTTTTAGAATGAAAACATATGTTATATGTTAAGGTCTAAAAAATGAGTAAGTGCCAAATTTTGCAGAAGAAATTGTTTGTAATAGATTGCTAATGCGTAATCT
>JAYTMQ010000173.1:0-8277 GCA_043728355.1 Bacteroidota bacterium | reverse complement strand
AATGAAAGACAATCCAACAATGACAATCGACGTAAGATCGCACACCGATTGCCGACAAACAGTTGCCTACAACGCAAGTTTATCTGGGCGAAGAGTTGTGTCAACAATGGCTTGGTTGGTAAAAAATGGCATCGCTAAAAACAGATTAACCGGAAAAGGTTACGGCGAATCGCAATTGACAAACGCTTGTCCGTGCGAACCAACTAACGAATCGAGTTGCTCGGAAGAAGAACATCAGCTAAACCGTCGAAGCGAATTTATTATTACTTCGATGTAAGAAATTTATAATAATTAAAAATCCCATTTCATTTGTTTGAAATGGGATTTTTTATTGTAGTTTGTTGCGTGAGGGATTGACGGGTAGCTCTTTTTTTATTTGGCGATTTTTCTTCGCAAAATAAATAAATGCGGGAACGAAAAGCCCGACCTCGTTTTTTGGGACGAGGTCACGCCCAAATAATTGAATAGTCATAAATAAAAACTTCTACTAAAAAACGATTTATTTCACTCGGTAAAAAACATCATCAACATTAACATCTAATTCTGGAAAAAGTTTACTTTCAATCTTCATTCCTTCGATAAATGGTTTAGAACCAATATATTCATCGTTTTTTAATGAATAAATCAAAATCATTCTGTCTTGTGGATCGACCAGCCAATATTCTTTGACACCAGCTTCTAAATACAAATTAAATTTAGTTTCAACATCGTGTTTGCGATTTTTAGGCGAGATAATTTCGACCATTAAATCTGGAACACCAACACAGCAATTGTCGTCAATTTTTGATTCATCGCAAATAACGCACAAGTCTGGTTGAACGACTGTTGTTTCTTTTTTTGCTGATTTTATTGGTAATTTCACATCAAATGGTGCATAAAAAACACGACAAGGTTTTCGTTTAAAATTTTGATCAAAACTTATCGTTAAATTATAAGATACACTTTGATGATTAGAGCTCGGTGCTGGACTCATTTTTAAAATAAATCCTTTTATAAGTTCCACACGTTCAGAAAATTGCCACAACAAATAATCAGAATAAGTGTAAGTTTTAGTTAAATCTAAATCCGAAAAATTGGTTACTATGGTTGACATAAAATTTTTATTTGTACAAATTTATGAAAAAAAATTTACAACCGTTTCTGTTCTTCGGTTTTTTCTTTGGTGGTTTTGTTGTCCAATTTTTGATTGCCAATATTATATTTCAAGTTGATTCTGAAACTTTGCGTATCACGATAATCTAAAAAATAAGTATTTTGATTGGCATAATTTGTTGAAATTTTTTGTCGTTCGCCTTGATAAATATCAGAAATTAACAAGGCAATCGAAAATTTATCGTCCAAAAACTTTTTTATTATACCAATTTGTAAACTAGAACTTTCTGAAATATCAAAAGTTCCTTGAACCGAAGGAGAATTATATGAAAAATTAATTTCGCCACTAAAACTTTTGCTTTTATTGAAATTAAATTGCTGATTTACTGATGAATTAAAACCAAAAACGTTGTTTTTATAAATCAATTTATCAATACCTTGAAAAGTATCTTCAGTGAACATAAAAGTTGTGTTTAAACCAATTGTCCACCAAGTCTTTGGGTTCAAGTTGCAACTAAAATCCAATCCAAACGCTTCGTCTTTTTCGATATTTGTAAAATTATAAACCAAAGTATTGGTTGTTGCATCTTGAAATGAAATTTCGATTGCAGGACTTCGTTCATTTCGATAGTATAAATCAAAATTGAATTTACTTTTTAAAGTGTAAAGCAAACTAATATTGTGAGTAATTGTTGGTTTCAAATTAGCATCGCCAATAAAGTAAGAGAATTTATTATAGTAAGATTTCGACGGATTCAACCAACTGTAATTGGGTCTCGAAATGCGTTTGCCGTAAGAAATTCCGATTTGATTCATAGTATTAGGTTTAAACATTGCATACAAAGTTGGGAAAAATTTCAAGTAATCTTGAATATTTTCTTCTTTAGGATTGATTGATATGCCTTTTAAATCGGTGAATTCTGCTCGCAAACCAGCTTGAAATTCCCATTTTGCAATTTCTTTTGAGAAACTAGCATAACCTGCCAAAATAGTTTCATCGTAATTAAAATCGTTGCTTTTATTGGGTTTATTGACCAATAAATTCGATTCGAGTTCCTGAAAAATCAAATTACTTTTGGCGTTAACATTTCCGAATTTTAATCCAGTTTCGAAGGTAGATTTGTCTTTTTCTGACCGAAAATCGACTTGCGACGAAAATAAATTAATAAATTGTTTGTTATCACTCACAAATCGCTCTGAAAATTCTGGTGTTTCAGCAAAATTGAAAACGGTGTTGACGTCTTGTTTTTCAAAATAATTATACTTGGTGTAATCAGTAGAAAAATTTAAAGCTTTTTTGTTTTTGAATTTATGTTCAAATGTCAAGTTATAATTCGAATTTTTTTGTGGTGTTTGTCGATTATTCGATGTTAAATAACTAGATTTTTTTTTATTATTTTCATTAAAAATTGAAGTTGGAACTTCATATTGAGCTTGATTTTTTGGTGAAATAAAACCATCGGTTCCAACCGAAAGTGTATTCAAGCTATCGATTTCATAATCAATATTTACTCGATAAGTGTTTTGCGAAAGCGATTTATTTTTTCGATTCAGAATACTTTTCCAAGTTTGTTTTTGCTCTTCATAAACCACAACATCTTCGCCAAAACGAATGTAAGTTCCACTTCCAAACGAATAATTTCCGAAAACAGATAATTTTTTAGATTTGTAAAATTGTGTCGTACTTATTACAAATTTTGGAAAAGTAGATTGCACATAACTTGTTCTCAAAGAAGATTTGTAACCCAATTTCAAGTTTTTCTTGAGTTTAATATTCAAAACCGCACTTCCTTGAGCATCATATTTTGCTGGCGGATTTGTAATGACTTCAATTGATTTGACATCGTCGCCACTGGTCGATTCTAGCAAGTTTTTGAGTTCTTCGCCAGTCAAATAAATTTTCTTATCGTTGATTGTTACCAAAATTGCATTGCTGCCACGAATGGAAATATCACTTCCAGAAACCAAGACTTCGGGTGTTTTTTTGATTATTTCCCAAGCGTTATTGTTAGACAAAATTGTGTTTTCGACATTAAATTCTAGTCTATCGATTTTGCGCTTTATGGTTGGTTTTTTTGTTTGAATGACAACTTCGTCTAATTTATTTGAAATTTCTTTTAAAATAATTTCTTTGTTCAACATATCATTTTCGAGATTTAAAACATCAGAAAATTCTTGAAAACCATTTGCAGTAATAGTCAAATTGTATTTTCCTGATTTGATATTTTTTATTTCAAAAAAACCTTTTTTGGTTGACACAAAATTATAGGTTTTCAAACTATCAATTTGATTCGAAATAGTAATTTTTGCATCGGATACATTTTCTTTTTTAGAATTGAAAACCAATCCTGAGAATTTGATACTTTGCGAGAAACTGTAATTTGATATTAAAACCAAAACGAATATTAGATTTTTACTCATTTGTTTTATTTTATTTTTTTTGTATTGCTTCGCCAGTTCGCAAAAGCTCGTGTCGTGAATCTTCGATTTCATAAATTATTTATTTGATGCAAATCTCAATAAACATTTTTTATAATTGGGTTAATGTTGGGTTAATGCAAGGTTAATGAGCAATTTTTTTAAATTTATAATAATTTATAATCGTACTTTTGATTTATGAATAAAAATAGATTCTTAATTTTTGGCTGTGTTTTCGCAGTTTTGGCATTACTCATCATTCAGTGTTATTTCATTTATAATACCTATCAATTAAAAGAACGAGAAATAAAATTCGAAGTAAAAACCAGTTTAGAAAAACTAGATGGTCGAGATCAACACGAAAAAAACGATTTGAAAGATGATCGTGAACAAGAAATTTTGATAGATTTTGAAAATAAAAAAATCACAAAAAAGCAATTTATAAATGATTTGCAAGTTTTAGAATCAAATCACTCTAAAGCTGCAATGCAATTTATTGAAGATAAATTCAAATCTACAAATTATCAAGTTGGATTTTCTAAAAACATTTTGTCGATTATTACTATAAATAATGGCGTTAAAACTAATTTAATTAACGACAAAATTGAGTTGTATAGAACCAAAAATGTTTTAAACTTTAAGGATTTATTATCTAAAACTAGCTGGCACACTTCTAGCGAAAGTAGTACAAACCCAAATATAATTGCTAGAAAATACGAATACGAAGTTCGAAAAGTCTACAATTACAGCATCAATAACCTTCAATATTTAGTGCTTTCGCAAATGATTGGTTTACTAATAATTTCAGTTTTAATGATGGTTTTCTTGATTTATCTTTTGTATTATATGATAAAAAAACTTGGTCAATTGAACAAAACTGCAACAATCCAAAGGGATTTTATCAATAATATAACACACGAATTTAAAACGCCACTGGCTACCTTGAGTATTGCAACCAAAACCTTGAATAATAATTTTTTAGATAAAGAAGTCACAAAAAATACAATCGAAATTATTGAAAGACAAAACGTTAGATTGCAAAAGATTTTCAATCAAGTTAATTTTAATTCGATTTTAGATAATGTTGAAAACATAAAAATCGAGCAAAACATTGACCAAGAATTCATCGAAAACTGCATTAATGATTTTAAAATTGGCAGTCCAGCAATCGAAATACTATTTGAAATAGATTCTGGAATTGATTTAAAAATGAGTAAATTTCATTTCAATACAATAATTTCTAATATACTTGAAAATGCAGTAAAATATGGCGGAACAAAACTTGAAATTACTGCAAAACTCGAAAACAATTTTTTCGTCTTTAAAATAAAAGACAACGGAATTGGAATTGCTAAAAACGAACAAAAATCCATTTTCGAAAAGTTTTATCGCGTTTCAAATGGTGATGTTCACAATACCAAGGGTTTGGGGCTAGGATTGTTTTACACCAAAGAAATAATTGAAATTTACAACGGAAAAATTGACGTTGAAAGTTCAGATAAAGGTTCTCAATTTGTAATTTCAATTCCAATTTTACAGAAAAACTGATACAGATTTCACAGATTTCACAGATTTTTAATTGTAAAAAAATGAAAACAAACAATTTTAAAGTTTCAATAAGCGACTCGGCTCACTCTCCTTTGGAGAGGGCTGGGGTGAGGATTTTACTCGCCGAAGACGATTTCGATTTTGGAGCTATCTTGAAACAATATCTCGAAATTTCGGGTTTCGAAGTTGTTTGGGCAAAAAATGGTCAAGAGGCATTTAGCGTTTTCAAAGAAAATCAATTCGATATCTGTGTTCTAGATGTTATGATGCCGATTCTTGATGGATTTTCATTAGCCGAAAAAATAATAGACATTAACCCAGAAATTCCTTTTTTATTTTTAACTGCAAAATCTTTAAAAGAAGACAAAATCAAAGGTTTAAAACTCGGTGCCGACGATTATGTTCTGAAACCTTGCGAAGCTGATGAATTGGTTCTAAGGATTCAGAATATTTTAAAACGAAGCCAATTAATTTCGATTAAATCAAATGAGATAATCGTTATTGGAAATTATAAATTTGATTTTCAAAACCTGCAATTAATTCACGATTCCAAAACCCAAAGATTGACTGAAAAAGAAGCACAATTGATTCAATATTTATTCGAAAACAAAAATGGATTATTAAAACGAGAATTAGTTTTAAAGAAAATATGGCAAAGCGACGATTTTTTCTCAGGTCGAAGTTTAGATGTTTTTATAAGCAGAATCAGAAAATATTTTATTGAAGACTATAACATTTCGATAGAAACCATTCGAGGAATTGGATTTGAGTTTAGAATTTTTTCTGATTAAGTATACTGTTTTATAAGTAAAATGTTAAAATCAATAAGTTAAAATTACTTTAAATTTTATTAATTAATTCTTGTTTATAAAGATAATGGTTGTATATTTGCAATCGAAACATCGCGGGATAGAGCAGTAGGCAGCTCGTCGGGCTCATAACCCGAAGGTCACAGGTTCGAGTCCTGTTCCCGCTACAAAGCTAAAGCTTCCTAGAAATAGGAAGCTTTTTTTATAAACAAAATTTTATTGAAAACAAGGGTTTGCGTGAGTGATGGCAGCGATATCCTTTTGTGAAGCGATAGCGCAACAAAAGATTTAGCGAACAGAACGACAGCATTTAAAAAAAAGCTTCTCGATAAAAATTTTATTAGCTTTTTTTTAAAATGGTGGCACGCCCAAAAAAACAAATATTTATGACACACAAAGCAGGTTTTGTTAATATTATCGGAAATCCAAACGTTGGAAAATCAACATTAATGAATGCATTTGTTGGCGAACGTTTGTCGATTATTACTTCTAAAGCGCAAACAACCAGGCACCGTATTCTTGGAATTGTCAATGGTGACGATTTTCAGTTGATACTTTCGGATACACCTGGAATTATAAAACCGGCTTATGAAATGCAACAATCGATGATGAATTTCGTAAAATCGGCATTTGAAGATGCTGATATTCTGATTTATATGGTCGAAATTGGAGAGCAAGATTTGAAAGATGATGCGTTTTTTAATAAAATAATTTATGCTAAAATTCCAGTTTTATTATTACTGAATAAAATTGATAATTCTAATCAAGAAGTTTTAGAAGAGCAAGTTAAGTTCTGGACAGAAAAAGTGCCCAATGCTGAGATTTTTCCTATTTCGGCGTTAAAGAATTTTAATGTTCCTGAGGTTTTTGATAGAATTATAAAATTATTGCCAGAAAGTCCCGCTTATTATCCTAAAGATCAATTAACCGATAAGCCTGAACGTTTTTTTGTAAACGAAACCATTCGCGAGAAAATTTTGTTGAATTACTCTAAAGAAATTCCGTATGCAGTCGAAATTGTTACTGAAGAGTTTTTTGAAGATGACAATATTATCAGAATTCGATCGTTGATAATGGTTGAGCGTGAAACCCAAAAAGGAATTATAATTGGACACAAAGGCGAAGCGTTGAAAAAAGTTGGTGTTGAATCCAGAGCCGATTTAGAAAAGTTTTTTGGCAAACAAATTCACCTAGAATTGTATGTAAAAGTCAACAAAAACTGGCGCAGTAACACCAATATGCTGAAAAGATTTGGGTATAATCAATAAAATTTATTTGGCTTTATTGTCATCAAACTCTTTATATTTAGCCTCGTACTGGATTGCCAAGTTTTGGTTGCCAGTTCGGTTTAGAGCAATTGACATGTATTTATTTGCAACTGCATCGTTTGGGCTAACAACTAGAGTTGCATCTGCGTTTTCTTTTAGTTCTTGCCATCTTTTCATAAGAATATAAACCGAAGATAAGTTATTGTAAACCATAACATTACTTGGCGATTTGTTGATTGCATTTTTATAATAACCTATTGATGCTTCGTAATTTTGAAGTTTTTCTGATGCAATTGCCAGGTTTTGATAATCTACTCCACTAAATAATTTTTCGTTTGTGGCTAATGCATTTTTATATTTAATTTCCGATTCTTGATAACGGCCGTTGTTTAACAAAAAATCAGCATAAAATTTTTCTAACTTATTTTTATTGATAGTTTTTACAAGTAAAGCTTGTTCAAAAAACACATCGGCATTGTAACTTACATCAATTTTTCGGCTTATAATTGCAGCTTGTAGATAATTGGTTGTGTTGTTTGGGTCGATTTTTATTTTTGATTTTACATCTTCAAGACTTGCGGCATATTGCTTGTTTTCTGAATAAAAATAGGCTCTATTTGATAAAAAATCTAAGTTTTTGGGTTCTAAACTCAATGCTTTTGATTGATCTATTATTGCTTTATCAAAATTTTCGAGTGTTGCATAAGTTGTAGATCTTGCAACATAGGATTTTGTGAATTTTGGGTTTAAATCTATTGATTTAGTTAAATTAATTAATGATTGGTTATAATCTTTTTGAATAAAATTTAGCATTCCTTTAAGAAAAAAAACTTTAGCATCATTTGGAAATCTGCTTTGCAAAACATTTAAATTGTTAGATGCTATAGCAATATTATTTCCATTATTTAATTTTATTGCTTTGTCAAATTCGGTTTGTGATATTTGTCCAAAACTAGAAATTGTGATTAATACGAAGTAATAAATTAGATTTTTCATAATTATTAAAATTAACTAATACAAATATATTACAATAATATTAATTACTAATACGTATTTATACGTATTTTTTGGAATAATTTAAGTTAATTCTATAATATTGTATGTTTTAGTAAGAATTTACGATTAAATTAAGTTTTATTAAC
>JAYTMQ010000172.1:0-13643 GCA_043728355.1 Bacteroidota bacterium | reverse complement strand
AAATTACGAAATTTCACGGGTTTTGCCAAATTATTTAACACTTATTTTACTGAAAATCAATTATTTAAATTAGTTTCTTACGAAGCATTGTTGAATATAAAAATGCAAAAAATAAAATCTGTAATTGTCGAAGACGAACTTGGCGCAAGAGAAGTTTTAAAAAATTATCTCGGCAAATATTGTCCACAAGTTGAGGTAGTTGGCGAAGCACAAAACATTAAAGAAGCCGTTCCGATGTTGCACGAACTCAATCCTCAATTGGTTTTTCTAGATGTAGAAATGCCTTTTGGTAATGCCTTTGATGTTCTTGAAGCGTGCAAAGATTTACATTTTGAAACGATTTTCGTAACTGCTTTTTCTGAATATTCATTGAAAGCTTTGAACCAAAGTGCTGCTTATTATTTGCTAAAACCAATCAGCATAGAAGAATTAATTGTTGCAGTAAATAAAGTTTATAATCACATTTTGAATGAAGAAGTTTTTAATCGCAACAAAATAATTGTCGAAAATTTCCGAGAAACCAAACCCGAAAAACAACAAGTTATTTTGCCAACGCTAGAAGGGTTCGAAGTCGTAAAAATGGAAGAAATCGTAAGGCTTCGTGGCAAAGGAAACTTTACTGATATTTACTTGCAAAATGGTCAAAAGAAAATGGTTTGTCGGTTTTTGAAACATTTTACCGAAATTTTGCCCTTGCCATTTTTGCGTGTTCACAAATCGCATATTGTCAATTTAAATTGTGTAAAATCATTTAATAAAGGTGGATTTTTAACTTTGAATGACAATTCACAAATTGAAGTTTCGTCAACTTATAAAGATGATTTTTTGAAGAATTTTAAATGATTTAAAACTCATCATCAATAACTAAAGAATCAATTTTTATAGAATCTAAAACTTTCAAATTCAATAATTTTCTTGCATTTCCAGAAATTATTAAGCTGTTAGATTCAGGCAAAGAATCGAATGCAATCAAACCTTTTTTTATCATTAATCGTCTGATAAATTCTTGTTTTTTATCTGCCGATGATTTCAAGTTTCCAGATTCATCAAAATTGTACATGAACTTTTTTGGACTCGGAATTATTGTTGCTAAAAATAAACATTCTTTCAAAGTCAAATCGATGGGTTTTTTCTGAAAATAGAATTGAGAAGCTTCGCCAATTCCATAAATATCTGGTGCCCATTCGATGATGTTAAAATAAACTTCCAACATGCGTTCTTTGGTTGCAATTCGATTATTTTCAAGAATATAAACCAATAAAATTTCTTCTAGTTTTCTTGAAATTGTTTTTTCACGGGTCAAAAAAACATTTTTTATTAACTGCATACTTATTGTGCTTCCGCCACGAGAAAATTTATTGGTTCGCATGTTTTTTAAAATCGATTGCCGAAAAGCCTCGTCAATAAACCCTTTGTGCGAAAAAAAACTTGGATCTTCGCAAGTCAAAACACATTGTTTCAAATAAGGAGAAATTTGGTCTAATGTTGCATAATTCGGGTTCAATAAACTCACTTCGATGGGTCTTTGTATGACGCCTTTATCAATTGCATTATATGTAAAATCGGTGTTTAGTTTTTCTAAATTGGCTGTTCCGTATTTAATAATTTGTAGATTTTCACGATTCAAATTGCTATTGAATGTCAATTGCCAAGGTTTGTTTTTATTGAATTTAAAATTAACATTATAAACAAAATTTCCTGTTGCTTGCATGCCTTCAAAATGCGGAAAAAGTCCTTTTGGCAAAGAATTGATAAAATCTTGGGCTTTCATTTTATCGATATTGGCTCGAAATTTATATATTTCGTCGTTTTCAGTGTTGTATTCAGCGTACGGATGCACTTTTATATCGTTTAATTGCACCAGCGAATTGCTGTCAATCGCAATAAAATTTGATGAAATTAAAAATTTAAAATCAAACTTTGATTTCTTAAAAACCACATTTTTATTAGCGATTTTTGGGTTATTAACAGTCAAATTATCAACCGAAGCCATTCCGTTAATATGCAAATCGCCACTTTCGGTTTCGATTTTATCTATTTTTAAATGCAAATTATCAAAACTCGAAACCAATTTGAATTTTTCATCAATAAATGGTAATTTTATTTTGTTTGAATCGGCACTTTTGATCATCAAGTTGGCAATTTTTTTTCTTGGATTAGCGTTGCCAGAAATGTTCCAAACTTGCGAAAATGTATTGGTCGTAACAAAAACCGAAGTCAGAAGATTGTCGTTTTTTAAAGTCAATTTAGGTGCTTTCAAACTTACTTTTTTACCTAAATCGTCTATTTTGAAAGTTACATTTTCAAGTGAAATATTTTCTGGAACCAAGTCTAAAATTTTAGAAATTATTCTGTTTGCAAATTCGGCATAATCTCTTTTTTCTTCTGTTTCGACGATTTCTTTTTTATCAGATTTTAAAAATTCAGAAAAATTTTTACCTTTTTTATTTTTTACGAGTTGAATGAAACCATTTTTTAATTCTAAATTTTCTATTTGAATATCTCCTGTCAATAATTTATAAATATTGATTTTGGTTTTAATATTATCGATTGATAATAATGTATCGGAGTTTTTTGGAATCAACATAATCTGAGACATTTCAACTTCTGAAATACCAATAAAATTGGATTTTTTTATAGAAAAATCAGCATTATAATCTGTTTTGAACTTGTGTTCGGCTTTGGCGATAACTTCCGAAAGAATTAAATTTCTAAATAAATAAGCTCCAATAATTGCAATAAAAAATATTCCGAGCAAAATTATTAAAAACCGAAATATTTTTTGTTTGATGTTTTTCATTTATTTGCGATACAGATTATCAAGACAAAAGTAACAATTTTTCGACTTCAATTTTTTGTTTTTGATAAACATATTGCAATTCCGAGTTTTCGCCCATTCGATTATAATATTCCAAAGCTTTTTTAGCAAAACTCTGGACATAAAAATTTGAAAGTTTAGGAATGTTAGTGTAAATATTATGAAAAATCATTTCATAATAAGCTTGCCATTCTCGTTCGTTTTTGTCTTTTACAAAAAAACCAGTTTGTTTTTGACCAACGTGAACCATTTCGTGAGCTAATAATGTCAACATTAAGTCTAATGGAAATTCGAAAGTGTTTTCTGGAATTCTAATAATTTGTTTTTCGCCAAAAACTCCTTCAGTTGTCATTAAAATAAAATCGGCTTTGGCAATTTCTCGCAATTCGAAACCAGAAAAGTTATCGTGGTTCAATTCATATTCATTCAATAAAAATTGTGCTGCTTGAATTGTTTCGCCTAATTCGTGAAAGTTGTTTACAATTTGAATAATGTCTTGAAAAAGTTTCATTTTAGGGTTTTGGAAATTCAAATATAAACAAAATTACTTGTTTTTTTATATCTAAATTGGTCTTTAAAAATGATTTATAATTAGCGGAATTGCTATAAAATAATACATATTCCGTTGGTTATAAATTTAGAATAAACTGAAAAAAGCAATTCATTTGGCAAAGGTTAGCACTTTTGGAACTTTATAAAACGAGAATTATTATGATTTATTTAAAATAATATTACTGTGGATTTTTTTTTGAGTAGCTTATTTCCAACGATTATGGTTTTTTCAATGGATTTCTATTTGTATTAAAAACTGAATAAACCACCACTTTATTATCGATAACTTCATAAATAATTACAAACGGAAATTTCTTTATAAAAGCTTCTCGATAAGGTTTTCTTTTAACTTCATAATGAAAAGGGAATTTCGTTATTCTGTTAAAATACTCTTCTAATTGATTTTCAAATTTATCTCCTAGGCCTAAAATTTTAGATTCGTAATATAAATAAGACTGAATAATTTCGAAATTTGCTTCGGCTTTGATTTCTAATTCATAAGTCATTTTTAGCCATTTGGATGTTTTCTTTAACTTGTTTCCAAGAGTACGATTCAGAATTCCCATTTAAATGATTTTCTCTTCTTTCGTCAATAATTTTATATTCTTCGATAGATAAATTAAGATTATTATCTTTCTCTAAAACCATTTTCAATTTTTTAATAACTGAATCTTTTTTGGTATTAATAATAAATTCTATCAATTCCATTTTTTCGAGTTGCAAATCCATAATTCAAATATTTTAATTTATCAAAGATAATAAATTCTACCCAAACAATTCGCTAGCAATATCTTCAATTTTAGCAACTAATCGAATTTTTATTCCTAGATTTTTGACAGCAATTTTGTTATATTTCGATACGAATATTGTTGAAAAACCTAATTTTTCGGCTTCTTGAATGCGCTGATCAACACGAGAAACAGGACGAATTTCTCCAGAAAGTCCAACTTCGCCCGCAAAACAAAAATCTTTGCTAACTGCAATATCTTCATTTGACGATAAAATTGCGGCAACAACCGCTAAGTCAATTGCTGGATCATCAATAGAAATGCCGCCAGTAATGTTCAAGAAAACATCTTTAGCACCCAACCTGAAACCTGCTCGTTTTTCGAGAACGGCTAAAATCATATTTAATCTTTTGGCGTTGTAACCTGTCGTGCTACGCTGTGGTGTGCCATATACTGCGGTCGAAACCAATGCTTGAATTTCGAGCATCAATGGTCGCATTCCTTCGAGAGTAGAGGCAATTGCTGTTCCAGAAAGTTCATCGTCTTTGTTAGAAATCAAAATTTCTGATGGATTCGAAACTTCCCGTAATCCGGAACCTAACATTTCATAAATTCCAAGTTCGGCAGTTGATCCAAAACGGTTTTTTAGCGAACGCAAAATTCTGTAAACGTGGTTTCTATCGCCTTCGAACTGCAAAACAGTATCGACCATGTGTTCCAAAATTTTTGGTCCAGCAATGCTGCCGTCTTTGGTAATGTGACCAATTAATATAACTGGAATATTGGTTTCTTTGGCAAATTTTATCAGTTCGGCTGTGGTTTCACGAATTTGCGAAATGCTTCCTGGCGAAGATTCAATATATTCGGTATGAAGGGTTTGAATCGAATCTATAATTACGATTTCGGGTTCGATTGCTTCGATTTGTTTAAAAATATTTTGTGTTTTGGTTTCGGTCAGAATATAGCAATTATCGCTAATTGGATTGATTCTTTCGGCACGCATTTTGATTTGCTTTTGGCTTTCTTCGCCAGAAACATATAATGTTTTGTAAGGTAATTTTAAAGATATTTGTAACAATAATGTGCTTTTTCCAATGCCAGGTTCGCCACCCAAAAGTATTAATGAGCCAGGAACTATTCCACCACCAAGCACTCGATTTAGTTCGCCATCGCGCGTGTCCATTCTGATTTCTAGGGTCGAATCGATTTCGTCAATCCGCAATGGTTTAGATGCTTTGGTTGTAGTTGTTGTTTCAGATTTCCAAGCTACTTTTTCTTCTTTTTGAATAATTTCTTCGGCAATTGTGTTCCATTCTTTACACGAATTGCATTGTCCTTGCCAACGTGCATATTGTGCACCACAAGATTGACAAAAGAAAGTAGTTTTTACTTTTGCCATTATTTTGGTTTTACTTCTTCTTTTATAGTTTCGGTTTTGACATCTGTTGAAGGCTCGGGTTCTTGGATATTTTCAACAATTGGCTCTTTGGCAACTGGTGTTTTGCTTCCTTTTTTTGGAGAAAGTTTTTTCATTTCGTCAACTTTTTCCATCATCATATTTTTAGTTAAATCGCCTGCTTCATTTTTAGTAAAAGCTGTTTGATAAAATCTTGCTGCACGTTCTACATCGCCTTTTTTCTCATACATCAGAGCCAATTCGTAATCGCCAATCATTGCTTTTGGGTAACTTTTATTGGCGATTTCTGCTAATTTATCAAGTTCATTATAGTTTTTGGCTTTCAGAATAGCAGTTTCAATTGCTCTTATATCGTTTAATCTTGCTGGAACGTTATAACCTAAAGTTTTAGATATTAAATCGTATTTTTTCTCTAAATAATCGGCTTGTTTTTCAGTAAGAATTGCAATTTTTTCGTTGTATTCTGATGGTGTAATAGGTTTATAGCTTTCGAAAATATGATACAAAGCACTTGGAATCGAAAATAAAACTAATGAATAATGTGAAGCACTCTTGAAATCGTCTAACTTGAAGTTTAGATTTGCGTTTGTAACAGTTTTCATGTTGTCTTGCATTGTTTTTATATTATTATCGGTTTTTGTCAAATCGCCTTCGGCTGTTGATTGATAATAAAAAACGGGTGTTTTCAAAACTTCTAATCTTGCTGGTAAAATATTTTCCATTCCTGGAGCCAAATCTGGACTCAATGAAATGTATGCGTTAAATAAGGGTTCGTCTTTATAAAGAAAAAAATTGAGAAAACCTGCCGTAACGTCGTGACCCGCAATTATTTTAAATGGCGCAGTTCTGAATTTTTTTTCTATGTATGGGAGTAATTCACCACCAATAAATTCAAAAAACTTAGCGCCTGTTCCAGTTGGCACACCTTCGTTGACATCAAAATCGCTGTCGTTTTCTCGCTCGTTATTTTTATTTTGATTAATTCCTATAATTATTGTTTCTGGAATATCCGACCAATATTCTCCATAACTTAATGCACCATAAAAAGGATCAAATAAATAATCTCCATCTAGTAAAATTAAAACAGGATATTTTTTATCAGGATTTTTTTCGTAAGATGCAGGTAAACCAATAGTTATTTCACGACTTTCGCCTAGTTTAGTCGAATTGAATAATTCGGTATTTTTTTGTGAAAAAAGTGAAGTAGAAAATATTAAAAACAAAAATAAATTTTTCATTTTTTTTGATTTGATGATTAAAAAAGTATAATTAAATATAAAAGTAATGCAATGTAATCATTTTTTTATAATTGAGAAATTATGATTATTTATATACGACATACTACCAAAATTACAGATAAATTGCATTAAATAGACTCAAGTTTTTTAGGATTGTAGTTTTTATTTTGAATTGGTAATAGTATATAAGCTATTAATCCCATTGCGATTGTAAACATTGTTTGTGATGTCCAAACCAACCAACCAAAAGCTGTACCAACTTGATTAGAAATGCCGTACAAAGAAAAAATTAATGCGATTGATAATGGAAAAGCACCCAGACCACCGTTAGTAAAACCTACAGCAACACTTCCAAAAATAAAACCCATTATAACTACATTGAAACCTATATTTGATGTTTCTGGCAATGCAAAAATTGTTATATAAAACATTATGAGATAGCAAATCCAGATTAAAAATGAATAAAGAATATATTTCCACCTGTTTTCCATTTTATAAACACTAAAAACGCCTTCGGTTAACCCCGAAAGTTTTTTCTTGAGTTTTAGTACAATTTCCCATTCTGCATAAATCCAGATTAAAACAAATACTATGAATAGCAAAAACCCTGAAATTATAAAAATTAAAATTGATGAATAAGAAATGTTTTTGTTTTTTATGAATTCAAAAAGTGTATCAAATTGAGAAATAAAACCAATTAATACAAAAATTAAAAAAATCATTAAATCGACAATTCTTTCTGCAATTATTGTCCCAAAACCTTTGTCAAACGGAATGTTTTCGTATTTTTTTAGCAATGCAGCTCTAGAAATTTCTCCTGATCTTGGAATGGTTAAATTAACTAAATAAGATACAGAAACTGTTGCAAAATTATTGCTGAATTTGGATTGATAACCTAAATGATTTAAAGAAAATTTCCATCTATAGGCGCGAAGCCAATAACCTAAAAAAGAAAGTACTAACGATAGATAAATGTAATTGTAGTTGGCTTTTTGAAAGCTAATTTTGATGTTACTTAATTCTTGAATAGACAAAGTCGAATATTGGTAATAAATAATACTTACTCCAATCATTAACGGAAATACAACTGTGAACCATTTAGATGCAAATTTTTTCACAATTTTTTATGTCAAAGAATTATCATTTTCATTAGGAAAAACTAAACTTGGTTTGAAAGTTTTTGCTTCTTCAAAATCAAGAATTCCATAAGAAATTATAATTATTATATCGCCTTTTTGCACTTTTCTTGCTGCAGGACCATTGAGTGTAATTTCGCCAGTATTTCGACCTCCTTTTATAGCATAGGTTTCTAATCTTTCGCCGTTATTAATGTTTACGATAGATACTTTTTCGCCTTCAATAATGTTTGACGCTTCGAGCAAAGCTTCGTCAATAGTAATGCTACCTATATAATTTAGGTCAGCTCCGGTTACTTTTACTCTATGGATTTTAGATTTTACTACTTGTATTTGCATCTTGCAAAATTATATTATTTTAATGAAATTGTATCAATTAATCGAATATTGTTTATAAAAACTGCTATAAAAGCACGAAATGTTTTGGTTTTATTTTTTCGTTTGCACGAAATCAAGGTTTCTTCGTCTGCAATTTCAAAATATTCTAAATCGAAAACGATATTTTGTTTAAATTTTTTGGCAACCCAATCTTTAATTTTATTTACAGGAATTGTGCCATTTTGGTACATTTCATAAACTTTTTGTAAAGTTTCAAATAGTATTGCTGCTTTATTACGTTCTTCTGTTGATAATCTTTCGTTTCTAGAACTCATTGCAAGGCCATTTTTCTCCCTAAAAATTGGGCAAACCACAATATTTACATTTATAGAATGTTTTTTGACCATTTTTCGAACAATTTGCAATTGCTGAAAATCTTTTTCTCCAAAATAAGCATTGTTTGGTTGCACAATTTCGAATAATTTTTTAACAATTGTACCTACACCATTAAAATGACCAGGTCTAAATTTTCCTTCCATCTGATTTTCTAAACCATCATAGTCGAATTGTTCAGAAACCGTTTCTTTTTCATAAATATCAAAAACAGTTGGTGCATAAACAATTATTTGATCAGAAATAGTTTTAATTTTTTCAATATCACTATCCAAAGATCTTGGGTATTTTGCCAAATCCTCTGGATTATTAAATTGTGTTGGATTCACAAAAATACTAACAACCGTTATTTGATTATTACCTACCGATTCTTGCACTAAAGATAGATGACCATTATGTAATGCGCCCATTGTAGGCACAAAACCAACATAAGCATTTTTGCTTAAAATTGATTTAAGGTGGTTTGTTAAAGCAAGTTTATTGTCGAAAATTAACATGTGTTTAGATTTTGAGAATGCAAACATACTATTTTAGTAGATAATTACATAAAATTTTGTACTTTTGCACGTTATTTAATACCTACAAATAAAATTAAATTAAATTATGGAAGATAAGAGGATATTGTATGTATCATCCGAAGTAGTTCCCTACCTAGCAGAAAATGAAGTTTCGTTAATGTCGTATGACGTGCCAAAAATGGTAAACGATCAAGGCGGACAGATTAGAATTTTTATGCCAAGATATGGAAATATCAATGAAAGAAGACATCAATTGCACGAAGTTATCAGATTATCTGGAATGAACTTAGTTGTAAATGATATGGATATGCCACTTATTATTAAAGTAGCATCAATTCCAAAAGAACGAATTCAGGTATATTTTATTGATAATGACGAATATTTCAAAAGAAAAGCTACGTTTACTGACGAAGAAGGTGTGATGTATCCAGATAATGACGAACGCGCTATATTTTTCGCAAAAGGAGTTATCGAAACGGTTAAAAAACTAAATTGGGTTCCGGACATTATTCATGTTCATGGTTGGATGGCGTCATTGTTACCTATATATATGAAACATTATTACAAAGACGAAGCACTTTTTGCTAATACCAAAGTTGTTACCTCTATATATTCTCAATCATTTGATGGAAATCTAAACACAGAATTAATCAATAAAGTAATTTTCGACAACATTCCTAAAGAAGCAATAATTGATTTAGAAACTCCGAATTACGAAAATATTATAAAATCAGCAATAAACCATTCTGATGGAATAATAATTGCATCAGAAAATCTTTCTTCAAGTTTAACAAATTTTATAGAATCTTCAAAAAAACCTTTTTTACCTTTCGCCTCTAAAGATAAAATGACCGAAGCATATTCTAATTTCTATAAAAATACGGCATTATAATTACATTTAAAATATGAATTCAATTTTCTCAAGAATAATGCTTTTGTTAGCATTAATGTTATTATTTGCTTCCTGCGATAAAGAAGTAAATGATATTGGAGCCAATGTTTTGGGCGATGACCATTATGGGTTTGAATCTTACACTGATGCAAGTATTGTTGCTTTTACTCAAAATACCGACGCTGTACAAACTAATAATAATAGTATTAATCAATTAGGAATATACGACAACCCAGTTTTCGGAAAAACAATTGCTAGTTTTGCAACGCAATTGCAATTAGAAACTCTTAATCCAGTAATCATTGGCGAAACAGGTGTAGAAATTTATCTTGATATACCTTACTTAGAACCAACCGCTACAGCAACTTCTACGGCTGGATCATCTACCTATGAGTTGAATAATGTTATTGGAGATAAAACCAGTAAAATTAAATTAAGTGTTTTTAGAATTTCGAAACAATTTGATAAATTCGATTCAGACAGAAATGGCGAATCAAAAAATTATTATTCTAACGATAATATAGACGCTACAATTATTGGAACAAGACTAAATGATGGAGCATCACTTTCTGAAAATGATGAGTTTGTTTTGGATAAATCAGAACGAACAATAACCACAACAGCAACACCACCAGTTACAACTTATTCTCCGCCAACTTTACGATTAAAACTGAATAATTCGTTGTTAGCAGATTTAAAAGCTACAGCCTCTACAAACTTGGCTAATCAATTTGATTTTTCTAAGTTTTACAGAGGTTTATATTTCAAAGTTGAACAATCAGGATCAAATGCTGGTTTTCTTACTTTATTAAATTTTAAAGCTGGAAAGATAAAAATAACCTACAAAGGTCAAACATCATCTACTGCACCTGCAATCGAAGACAAATTAATTACTTTAGGTTTTGGTTCCACCGCTAGTCCAGTTATTTCTATAAATATTTTGCAACAAACCAATAATTCAAATTATGCAAATGCTTTAGCAAATCCGAACAAAATTATTGGCGATGAGAAATTATTCATAAAAGGTGGCAACGGATCTGTGGCAATGATTGATTTGTTCGGAAAAGATTTGTATGGTGCAGACGGAGTTTCAGGAACACCAAACAGAATTGCAGATGAACTTGACATCATTAAAACTAAAAATTGGTTGGTAAACGATGCTAATTTAGTTTTTTATGTTGATCAAGCTACATCAAGTCTGCTAACATCTGCAAATAATGATATTCCATTAAGGGTTTCATTATACGATACTAAAACCAATGAACCAATAACAGATTTAATAAACGACTCAAGTGCAGATAAATCAATATATGGTGGAATAATTGACAAGTCTAATGGAACAGTTAAATATAAAATTAGAGTTACCAATTATATTAGAAATTTAATTAAAAATGGTGGAGAAGATATTAGATTAGGATTGTTTGTTCCAAATACTATAACAAATATACTTTTTAGTTCTAATGTTAATTTACCAAAATTTATTACCCCAATACCAAAATTTGATAATCGTATTTGGAATAATTTAAGCGTAATCGAACAAAACAGTTATTATTTTCCTAATAGTTCAATAATTAATCCTTTAGGAACTGTTTTATATAGCAATACAAATAATGTGCCTCAAGACAGAAAGTTAAAACTAGAAATCTGGTATTCAAAACCTAATTAATAAAAAAATAAATTTATGTGTGGAATTGTTGGATATATAGGTCACCGCGAAGCATACCCAATTATTATTAAAGGGTTAAAACGTTTAGAATATCGTGGTTACGACAGTGCAGGAGTTATGTTATATGATGGCGAAAACCTAAAAATTTCTAAAACCAAAGGTAAAGTTATCGATCTTGAAGAAAAATCTTCGAAAGAAATAACAACAAACGGAACCATCGGAATGGGTCACACACGTTGGGCAACTCACGGCGTTCCAAACGATGTTAACTCGCATCCTCATGTATCAAATTCTGGTAATTTGGCAATTATCCACAATGGAATAATCGAAAATTACGCACCACTAAAACAAGAATTAATAAAAAGAGGTTACATTTTTCATTCTGATACAGACACCGAAGTTCTTGTCAATTTAATAGAAGAAGTTAAAACTAAAGAAAACATAAAACTTGGAAAAGCAGTTCAAATTGCTTTAAACCAAGTTGTTGGAGCTTATGCAATTTGTGTTTTTGATAAAAATAATCCTGACGAAATTGTAGTGGCTAGACTAGGTTCGCCATTGGCAATTGGAGTAGGAGAGGGCGAGTTTTTTATTGCTTCAGATGCATCTCCGTTTATAGAATATACTTCAAATGCTATATATCTTGAAGATGAAGAAATGGCAATTGTGAGTATAAAAAAACCATTAAAAATTCGTAAAATCAAAGACGATTCATTGGTAGATCCATATATTCAGGAACTTCAAATGAATTTAGAGCAAATAGAAAAAGGTGGTTACGACCATTTTATGCTTAAAGAGATTTACGAACAGCCAAATGTTATAAAAGATACTTATAGAGGTAGATTGCACGCCAATGCAGGAATAATTCAAATGGCAGGAGTCGAAGACAATCTCGAAAAATTCTTAAATGCACAACGAATACTTATTGTAGCTTGCGGAACATCTTGGCATGCTGGTTTAGTAGCCGAATATGTTTTTGAAGAATTTACAAGAATTCCTGTTGAGGTCGAATATGCATCAGAATTCAGATACAGAAACCCAATTATCAATAAAGGCGATGTTGTTATTGCAATATCACAATCTGGCGAAACAGCCGATACTTTGGCTGCAATAAAATTAGCAAAAGAAAACGGAGCTTTTGTTTTTGGAGTTTGCAACGTTGTTGGTTCATCAATATCTCGTGAAACTCACGCAGGTGCTTATACACACGCTGGTCCTGAAATCGGAGTAGCATCTACTAAAGCATTTACAACACAAATTACAGTTTTGACAATGATTGCTTTGCGTTTGGCAAAAGCAAAAGGTACTTTGTCGCACACAGATTTTCATAGGTATTTAGAAGAATTAGAATTAATTCCAGAAAAAGTTGCCGAAGCACTAAATACCAACGATGTTGCCAAAGAAATTGCTGCAAAATTTAAAGATGCACCAAATTGTTTGTATTTAGGTCGTGGTTATAATTTTCCAGTAGCTTTAGAAGGAGCTTTAAAATTAAAAGAAATTTCTTATATCCATGCCGAAGGTTATCCAGCTGCCGAAATGAAACACGGTCCAATTGCATTAATAGACGAGCAAATGCCAGTTATTGTTATTGCGCCAAGACAAGGTCATTATGACAAAGTCGTGAGTAATATACAAGAAATAAAATCTCGTTCTGGAAAAATAATAGCAGTTGTAACCAAAGGAGACACTCAAGTAAAAGAATTGGCAGATTATACTATCGAAATTCCAGATACTTCAGATGCGCTTTCGCCATTGTTAACAACAATTCCGTTGCAGTTATTGTCCTATCATATTGCTGTTATGAGAGGTTGTAATGTAGATCAGCCAAGAAATTTAGCCAAATCGGTAACGGTAGAATAATATATTTTATATTTTATGACTATCCGTAACTAATACCAAGTTGTTTCTAATGCAGCAATCATAAGTCTATCCGATAGTTTGTCTCCAAAATATCGTCTATTAAA
>JAYTMQ010000171.1:0-7237 GCA_043728355.1 Bacteroidota bacterium | reverse complement strand
GAAAAATTTTGGCAGGTTCATAGCTTGTATTTAATAGGTTGACATCACAAATATATGCTTTTTTTAGCATTGGTACAAGTTACGGACAGTCATATAATTAAATTCACTACTGCTATCTTTTTTGTAATCGTAATGCCTGCTGTTGAAATATCTACATTCTCTGTGCGCAAAACAGCTCCAGTAGTTTTATCCCAAATAGTAACTCGCAAACCATTTTGAATATCTGGAATTTTAATAGTTACAGCAGTAATATTGCCAGTAACCGATGGAATAAAAGAAAAACCATATTCAATGTCAGATGTATTTACGTTTTCATAAGTAGCTTTATTAAACGATCCAATCAAAAAAGCTTCTAATGGATTTTGTTCCTGAAAAACAATTGCTGGTGTCTCATTATCTTTAGAACAAGAAAATAAACAAACAGTAACAAATAATAAAATTAAATTTTTCATAATAAATAGTTTTAATTAAGGACGTGTCCAAGTCGCTGTTATTGTATAAATTGTATTGTCTGATGGAGTAATTATATTTTTAGCGTAACAAGTTAAAGTATAGTTTTTTCCCGAAACGGTTACTTGTCCGCCACCTACTGCTTTTGATAAATAACCTTTGTCATTTGGAGCATTTATTACCAATTCTTTAGCATCGCAATTTGCTTGCTCTTCGCCAATGGTAGCTTCGTTGCCGTTAAATTCAAAACCCGCTTCTTTAAAGTGAACCATACTAATGTCAAAAGCATCGGTATAAGGAACATTTGTGTCTGTAACTAGCATAAAATCATTAGTGCAATAACCCAGAGGTTCGGCATCAGAAATAGTAATTTTGCTCGGCCTAGAAATGCCGTTTATGGTAAGTTCAACGGGAACAGTATAACCTTTGGAAGTTAAACTATCATCATCTGAGTTGGATTTGCTGCAGCTTACCATTAGTGAAATTAGAAAAAATATTAGATTTTTAGTTTTCATTATAATTTAATTATAAGTTATTTTTTTATATGTTATTCATCATATAACACTGTAGTTTCGAATTTCCCATCTGTAATCACAAACTTTTTTGTGCCTTCGCCTTTGCTAGTAGTAAATGAAAATGTACCTGCAATAAACCCTTTCTTTTTTGATGTTATTATCATTTTTGGGTTTTCGAGACTTTCTGATATGTAAGTATATTTATCTTTATGATCATCAAGAATTGTCTCGAAATTATTAATTTCTGTTCCTTTAGGCGCATCGTAAGGAATGTTTAAACCTAAAGTAAAATTGGTATTATCTCCAGATATAACGTATTGTTTGGTAGCAACTGTTCTAACCAAATTGGTATTAAATTCTGTTGGTGTAGGTATAAAATTTTTACCATCAATTTTACAAGTAAAAACAGATTTGCTATTAATTATATCGACTTGACTTGAACTGTTTTTTTTGCAAGAAATTATAAAAAATGAAATTATTAGTATTCCGATTATTGTATTAATTTTTTTCATATTATTTCAATTAAAAGTTATTTTTTTGATTTTGTGATTACCCGAATCTGCAAAGAATATTGTTTTGCCGTCATTAGTTACGCATAAACCTTTAGGGTATTTTATTTTTGATGATGCGCCAGAACCATCTAAATCGCCGCTTAAGCCAGAATTAAGCGAAATAACTTTTCCAGATGGCAATATTTTTTTAATTTTATGATTACCCGTATCAGAAACATATAAATTTCCTTGTAAATCAATAGCTATACCTTCTATGAAACTAAATTTTGCAGCTGTTCCAACTCCATCTACGTCGCCAGCGGTACTTCCTGCAAAAGTTGTTACGTCTCCGCTAGGTGTTATTTTTTTTATTTTATAATTTCCCGAATCAGCGACAAAAACGTTTCTGGCGACATCAACTACAATGCTAAACGGTTCGTTAAAATTTGCTCCATCGCCCTGAACGTTACCAGCAATAGTTTGCAATATATATCCGCCGCCAGAAGCGAATGCTGCTCTTTTTATTTTATCATGACCAGTGTCGCATATATAAAGTCCTCCTTCATTGTCAAATGCAATACTTTTAGGATTCGCTAATTCACCTGGAATATCACCAACAGCTGTTGAAATAATTCCTGGATTGGTTAATTTTTTGATTTTATTGTTACCCGAATCTACAATGTATCTTTCGTTGTTCCAGTTTGTCATTGCTACTGGATATTTAAATTTTGAAAGCAGATAATCACCATTTAAATCTCCAGAAACTCCCGATCCAGCGCTATTTACGACAGTAATTGCAGAAGTTAATAATTTTATTCTATGGTTATCTTCATCGCATATATAAAAATCAACGCCATAAATACTAATATTGCTCGGAGATCTAAATTTGGATGCAGTTGCTGCACCAACTTCGTCGCCTTCGGTACTACCGGCAATTGTTGTAAAAGTTACGTTTATTGGTTCTTCGATTGTTGTCGGTTTTTCATTGTCTGATTTAGCACAAGAAAATAACAGTATTGATACTATTGCGATTATTGTATTTAATGTTTTCATAATAAATTTATTTATTCGGTTCTTTGAAAATTGAAACTAACATTCCCTTGGTATTTATTATCAATAGTATTTAATGGAAAAACAGTATCGAAATTATCAGTTTCTTGATAATAAAATCCAGTTATAAGTATGTTTCCAGATTTAATAGGATAATTAGCTGGTTGATAATCATTTCTTCGGTATTCATAATAATAACTTGTGTTCATCGTAATCATATATTCTTTGCCTTTTATTAATTCTACTGAGTTTAAATTGGCAGTATTTCCGGCCGGTTCACTTGTAAAACTCCAAACATCACTGCGTGAATAAACAGGAAATCTAGTTGCAACATCCCAGATAGTTACTTTTGTTCCAAATCCTGTTTTATGAATTCTTAAATAAATTGAGTTTATTTTCCCTGTAACCATTGGCTTGAAGCTAAATCCAATTTCGGTTGATTTTCCGTTTAAACTAACTAAAGATCCAAACTCATTAAAACTCATTAAAACTAGGTAGTTTTCAAGTGGATTTTCTTCTGGATAAATTATTGCTTCGACTAGTTTTGGTTCATTTTTACTACAAGAAATCAAAATCAAAGTCATTATTGACATTAAAAGTTTTAGATTTTTCATAATAAATTAATTAAAAGTTATTTTTTTGATTTTATGATTGAAAAAATCCGATATAAACAAGTTTCCAGAAGCGTCAACAACAATTCCGACTGGACTGTTGAATTTAGCAGATAGTCCATCACCATTTTGATCTCCAACTGTGCTTCCAGCAATTGTTGTTACTACTCCAGATGTTGATATTTTTTTAATTTTATGATTTCCAGTATCTGCGATATAAATATTTCCAGCTCCATCGATAGCCAAACCTTGTGGTTCATTAAACTTTGCAGCAGCTGCATTTCCGTCAGCATCGCCAGCTGTACTTCCTGCAATTGTTTTAACCACATTACCTGGAAAAGTCACTTTTTTAATTTTACTATTTGCTGTGTCAGCAAAATATAAATTTCCACCACTATCAGCAATTATTCCGTATGGTCTATTCATCAATGCGTTTGTTCCTGAATCATCTTTGTCACCCGCTGTGTTCCCAACAACTAAATTTACATTGTTGGTTCCTGCTGAATATACTATTTCTTTAATTTTATGATTTCCGCAATCGGCTGTAAATAAATTGCCATTACTGTATGCAATTCCAATAGGATTATTAAACTTTGCCAGTCCAACCGATCCATTCACATCGCCAATACTTATACCAGCAATAGTTTCAATTGTACTTGTTGAATCGTATGTAATTTCTTTAATTTTATGATTTCCCGAATCGGTTACAAAAATCTTATCATTGCCATTTGGTAAACCATATGTGGTTATTCCATAAGGATTTAAAAGTGAATTTGCAGGCAAAACAATTTCGGTAGAATAGGCAACTTTATCAATTCGCTTTACCTTGCTATTATAAAAATCAGCTACATATAAAACACCAGCTTTATTTATTGACATTAGTGCTGGACCATTAAATTTTGCTGCAGTTCCGTTTCCTTGCGCATCGCCTTGTGTGCTACCTGCAAATGTCGTTACGGTAACATTTATTGGCGTTTCGGTTGTTGGTGTTGGTTTATTATCATCGCTTTTTGAACACGAAAAAATACTTATCGATATTAAAACTAATGCTCCTGTTTTCTTAAAAATTGTTTTCATTGATTTATTTTTTAATTTATGATATCCAAAATTCAAGCTTTTATAACTACCAAAAAAGTACTAATATACCAAAGCCGATTTTAATATACGAATGCAATTCGAAAAGCAGTTGAACGATAAAATCTTACTTTTTATCTTGTTGTAATTTGAATATTAGGAAGTTAATTTTTTCTTATTTTAAAATAATGTATATTTGAAATATCAATCTCATCAAATGAAAAAAATTAATTGCATTATTATTGACGACGAAGAAATAGACCGATTGATGGTTTTATCATTCTTGAAAAGATTCGAAAATTTTAATGTATTGGGCATTTTCGAATCGGCTTCCGAAGCACTTATTGCTATCGAAAATCTAGAAATCGATGTTGCTTTTCTCGATATTAATATGCCAAAAATGAACGGACTTGAATTTAGAAAAGAAGCTATAAATGTTCCTGTTTGTATTTATATTACCGATCATCCTGAGCATGCGCTCGAAAGTTTTGAACTAGATACGCTTGATTTTATTTTGAAACCACTTCGGTTTGAGCGATTTTCTCATACTATAAATAGAATCGAAGAATTTCTGGAAATAAAACATAAAGCCCAACTTTTTGAAGCAACCATTGGCGGCGACACCATTTTTATTAAAGAAGGTCACGAGCAAACCAAAATAAAACTACACGATATTTTGTATCTCGAAGCGCTAAAAGATTATACTTTGGTGGTAACCAACCAAAAAAGACATTGTGTGTTGTCCAATATTGGTAATTTGCTCAAGGAAGTCAATTTTCAATCATTTGTTCGAATACATCGCAGTTTTGCTGTTCAAAAACAATACATCAAGAAAATAAATACTTATGATGTGCAACTCAATAACGACTGCATTATTCCGTTAGGAAAAAGTTTTAGAGACAATTTAAGCTTTATACTATGAGAAAAATAGTGCTAATATTCTTTTTTTTAACAATGTGTACTTCTGCACAAAAAAAACAAGGGCAAGCACTTATAGATTCTTTGTTAGTTGAACTTCCAAAGATAAAAGATGACAAAACTAAATGCGACGCACTTATCAAGCTAGCAGGATTACATTTTGGTGCCAACCCCAACTTGCCAAAAATGTTAGAGTATTCTGAAAAAGCTACCGATATTGCTCAAAAAATAAACTACAAAAAAGGAGCGACAACTGGTTTACGATTTCAAGGTGTAGTTTATTTTTCGATGAGAAAACTCAAAGAAGCCGAAGTTTTTTTCAATAAATCTTTGGTCGTTGCCCAAGAAATAAAGGATCAAAACAACATAATGGCCAATTATAGTAATCTTGGCGTTATAAACAGTCAACTTTACAAATATCCCGATGCTCTGAAATATTTGCAACAAGCCATCAAAATATCCGAAAAAGAAAAAAGAAATGATGTTATTGCCAATGCCTCAACCAATATGGGTGTTATTTATACCGAAATAAAAAATCCTGAATTAGCACTTTTTTATTTCCAAAAAGCATTAGAATACCATACCAAAATAAGTAACCCAATTGGTATTGCTGCAAGTCTTGCTAATCTCGGAAATTTTTATTTTGACAAAAAAGAATTTGCAACGGCACAAGATTTTTACGAAAAAGCATTAGCCAAAAATATCGAAATAAATAGTGATGCAGGAATTGGAAGAGAATACAGTCATTTGGGCAGTGTATATTCTGAGACAAATCAAACGGAAAGGGCATTTGAATTTTTTAATAAAGCTTTAGAAATAAACCAGAAACTAAAAAACGATAAAGGATTGGCCTACAATTATCAAGGTATTGGTCAAAATTATTTAAAAAAGAAAGACTATGTTAAGGCATTAGAATTTACGGTAAAAGCCAATAAAATTTCAGAAAATATAAAAGACCTTGAAGTTCAAAAACAGACTTTTATGGATTTGAAAACCATTTACGAAAAATTAAATAAAAATGATAGTGCTTATTCAAATTATCAAAAATTTATAGCGTTAAAAGATAATTTGGATAATGAAAATACCAAAAAACAAATTTCTAGATTAGAAATTCAATATGAGTTTGATACCAAAGAAGAAAAATACAAAGCACAAGAACTACTTTCGTTCGAGAAACTCAACCAGCAAAAACTGCAATTGGCTTTAAATGAATCGGAGTTAATGCAAAGTAACAGCCAGCGTGATTTGATAAATTTAAATTTTTTAAAAACAGAATCGGATTTAAAATTTGAACAAGCCGAAAAAAAGTTTCAGTACAAACAACTTACCGGTATTCGTAAGGAAATTGAATTGCAAAGCAATAAATTAAAAATAAATAATTTGCTGCTAGAAACCAAAGAAAAACAAAAATGGATATATATTCTTGGACTTGGTTTTCTTGCCATTATTGGTTGTTTGTTTTTTTATCAAAGTTTCAAACGCAAGCAAATTAACCTTAAACTTGAAAATTTAAACTTGAATTTAGACCAAGCTAATAAAGCCAAATTGATGTTTTTTAATATCTTGAATCACGATTTGAAAAGTCCTGTAACCAATTTGATTCATTTTTTACATTTGCAAAAGGAATATCCTGATATTGTTGAACCAGATGACAAGCAGCGATTACAAAATATGACAATTGCTGGTGCCGAAAATTTACTAACTTCGATGGAAGATATACTATTGTGGAGCAAAGGGCAAATGCAAAATTTCAAGCCCTCAATGCAAAATACTGCAATCGACACGATTTTTCTAGACACTGCCAATCATTTTTCTACCGAACAAAAAGTAAAAATTAGTTTTGAAAATCCTCAAAACTGTATTGTTTTAACCGACGAGAATTATTTAAAAACAATTATTAGAAATTTAACTGGCAATGGTATAAAAGCATTATCCCTCGACTGCGCTCGGGAGGACAAAACACCAAAAATAATTTGGAAAGCATATAAATCCAATAATACATCTTTTTTGACAATTTCAGATAATGGAACAGGCTCGAGCCAAGAAAAATTTAAAGCTTTGTATGACGATACCGAAGTTGTAGGGATTAAATCAGGTTTGGGTTTGCATTTAATTCGTGACTTGGCAA
>JAYTMQ010000170.1:0-7052 GCA_043728355.1 Bacteroidota bacterium | reverse complement strand
GAAAAAACTTTTTTCTAGTTTTTTCATTAAATGGTGGCACGCCCAAAAAATTTATTGAAATCTAATCGCTTTGATGGGCGATATTTTGGTTATTATATAAGAGGATAGTAGGATTTATTATAAAAGTCTGTTTTTAGTTGCTACATTAATAAGTTCGGCTACGTTTTTAACTTGGAGTTTGCTTAAAATATTTCGGCGATGGGTTTGAACTGTTAAAAAGCTGAGATATAATGTGTCAGCAATTTCTTGTGTGTTTTTACCTTTAGAGATGAGAATTAAAATTTCCTTTTCGCGTCTGGTTAATGTTGGTATTTTTTTGAAATCAGAAATTTCGGGTTTGCTAATTAACATCTTTACTTCGTTACTAAAAACAATTTCTCCTTCAATTGCTTTTTTTATACAATCATAAAACTCTTCGAGTGATGCGTTTTTTAGTAAATATCCGTTAGCTCCATTTTGAATAAATTGCATTACTAAACTTCGCTCAGACTGGCTGCTCATTCCAAGAATTACAATATTTGGATAATTTTGTTTTATTATTTTACACAAATCAATTCCGTTAATTTCGGGCATGAAAACGTCTAGCAAAATCAAATCTATTTGATTTGATTTTGCAAACTCTAAAACATCTAAAGCGTTTGTAAAACTTGCAATTACCTGAAATTTATCTGACTTTGAAAGAAACATTGAAATTCCAGCGATAACCATTGGATGATCGTCGATTATAACAATTCTTATTGGGTTATGCATTTTTCATTATTTTTGGTTCTTCAAAAATATTCAACTCAATATTAAAAACAGTTCCATTTTCGGGTTGCGAATCGATTTCGAGTTCTCCTTTCAAGAAATCGACTCTATTTTTAATGTTTTTTAAACCCATTCCGTCAAATATATTGGCTTTTTTAGAGTCAAAACCTTGACCATTATCTTCGACAGTTATCAAGAAAGTGCTTTCGTTTTGACTGCAATTGACCAATATTTCTGTTGCCTTTGCATATTTCAAAGCATTGTTAACCAGTTCTTGAATAATTCTGTAAATGGTTATTTGCTTGGTTTCTGAAATATTATTTTGAATGCCAAATTCTTGAAATTCAATTATAGTTTTGTTATTTGAAAAACGAAAACATAGGTCTTTTAGAGCTGCAACTAATCCGAGTTTTAATAAAGATTCTGGCATCAAGTTTTGAGCAATTTGTCTTAATTCAGAGATTGAATTATCTAATTGACAATTTACTTCATTAAATTCGTTTTTGTTGGTTTGTTCTGTTCCTGAATAATACAATTTGAGTCCAGAAAGCATGCTTCCTAAACCGTCGTGCAAATCTCGGGCCAATCGTTTTCGTTCTATTTCTTCGCCTTGCAAAAGCGCATTTGAGACATCGAGATTTTTCTTGTTCTCTATCGATTCAAGTTTTAGATTGAAATCGATTTCTTTTTGAAGTTTTTGATTTTTAAAATATTTCCAAACAATAAAAATACTTAACAAAAGAATAAATGCTAAAATTGATAATAAAAGAAGATTCAGTCGATCGTTTTTAGAAATCAGACCGATTTTTTCTTTTTGAGCGACTAATTGATTTATTTTTTTCTCGTTTTCGGTTTTTTTGAATTTGGCTTCGAGCGTAATTATCTGATCTCGATATTCAATAGCATTAGAGCTGTCATTTAATATTATAAATTTTTCTGAGAATTTATATGCTTTCTGATAATTCCCAATTTCTTTATTTGCCTTAGCGAGATTTTTATAATGTTCTTTTAGGTTATCAGGAAACTTGTCGGTTTGAATTAAATCTTCTATAATCGGAATGGCGTCTTTGTATTTTTTTTGGTTGAAAAGCGCTTCGTATTTTCCGTTTTTTAATCTTGTAATTGATAGTAAATCACCTGTCAATTCGCAACGTTTTATTCCAATATTATAATTTTTAATTGCCTTGTCGTATTGTTTTAATTTGTCAAAATAATAACCTTTTGCAAAATAAAATGTATTATTAAACTTCGATTCAGGATATTTCGAAACCATTTTATATGCCTTTTCTAGAACGACTTTGGCTTTTTTAAAATTCTTTATATCCACAAGATTTTCGGCATGAAGAATGTAAGTTTCTACTTTAGATTCTGATAATGTTGGCGATATTTTTTTAGATCTTTCTATATGAAATTGAGCTTGACTGGCATAATATTCTGCTTTTTTAGGTTCGTCGGCATTCATTAATATTACAAAAATGGCTTTGTAAACATGATTGGTAATTTCGTCGTCTTGACTTTTTAATGCTAACGGAATTGCTTCTGAAATCAACATTTGCATTGCTTCATTTTGGCGACCTTCCTGCTGAAGCATGATGCCATAATTTTGCAAAACCACAACTCTTAACCTATAAGCTTGCGGAAACTGAAACTTTTTTAAGTCTTCGTTGGTTTTTAAAATACTATTTACAAATGCCTTCGAATCGCCACGTTCGAGAATTGGTAAAGTATTGTAATAGGTAGAAATTGCTTGCAAATAACTTGACTTCTTAATCAAACTATTACCTAAATCTAAATAATAGTGTGCTTTTTTATAATCGCTTGTCATCATAAATAACTTAGACAATCCAAAGCTATGCAAACATCTAACACTATCAATTTTAGAAGTTTTAACAATATTTACAATACTGTCCATATATCTTGTATCGTCGCCCAGCGAAAATGCTCTTTGTGAATAAGAATTGAAACTAAAAAATATTATAAAACAGATTAGAAAATAATTTCTCATGAGAATATTTTTTTTCAAAATTAACTAATTCTGTTAACTTTTAATGTTTTTAAACAAAAATAAATACCTGATTTCAGGTACAAAAAATTACACATATATAGGTATTGTGTATTCTTTGGTTTGAAAGTTACTTTGTGTAAGTTCAAATAAAGTATTTGAAACTTAAAAAATCACAATTAAAATCAAATCATTATGAAAAATTTATTTTTATTACTAGTTATTACAATTTTAACAATTAGCTCTTGTTCAAAAGATGATGCACCAGCTGTTAATCCTGCAACACAAGCGTGTTTTTCTGAAGCGTACAATGGTACTTATATAGGTCAAAGCGGAAGTTTTCCATTAGATGGTGACATAACAGTAAAATTAACAAAAACTGGTTGCGAAACTTGCACATTCGAAAGCTCTGTTATGGGAAATATTACGGTAACAACCTTATTAGCATCATCAGGTGGAGGATATGCTGGAAAATTAGCAGATGGTACTGGTATTGCAATTGCTTTAAATGGAACACAACTTTCTGTTCAAAGCGCATCTTATGTATTTGGTGGTACCAAACAATAGCTTTTCATATTTTTTATAAAAATCTCAATTTATATAATTTAAGTTGAGATTTTTTTATTCCAAAAGTCTATTTTTTTGAGCAACATTTAACAATTGAGCAACATTTTTAACTTCGAGTTTATTTAAAATATTTTTTCGATGGTTTTGAACCGTTAAAAAACTTAAAAACAAAATTTCTGCCATTTCTTTTGTGCTTTTTCCTTCTGATATTAAAATTAAAATTTCTTTTTCTCTTTTAGTTAATGATGGTAATTTTTTAAAATCCGAAATGTCGGGTTTGCTAATAATTTCTTTTACTTCGTTACTAAAAACGATTTCGCCGGCGATTGCTTTTTCAATACAACTATAAAATTCTTGTAATGGAGCACTTTTCAGCAAATAACCATTGGCTCCATTTTGAATAAATTGCATGACCAAACTTCTTTCGGATTGGTTGCTCATTCCAAGAACTATAATTTTAGGATATTTTTGTTTGATTATTTTGCAAAGATCAATACCGTTTATATCTGGCAAAAAAACATCAAGTAGCAAAACATCAATTTCATTTATTGCATTATAGTTTAAAATTTCTAGACCTTTATTGAAACTTGCCACAATTTTGAATTTTACGGAATCAGCTAGAAGTATCGAAAAACCTTCAATTACAATTGGGTGATCGTCTATAATTGCTATGTTTATTTTTTTATTCATTAATATTCAATTCAATATTAAAAATAGTTCCATGGTTGATAATAGAATCTATTTCGAGATTTCCTTTCAAGAAATCGACTCTATTTTTTATGTTTTTTAGACCCATTCCATCAAAGATATTAATTTTTTTAGTGTCAAATCCTTTTCCGTTATCTTCTAAAGTTAGATAAAATATATCTTCGTTAAGATTACAAGAAACCAAAATTTCTGATGCTTTGGCGTGTTTGAAAACATTATTTAAAAGTTCTTGAACAATTCTATAAATAATTATTTGTTTGGTTTCTGAAATTTCATTCGATTGACCATAAAATTGAAATTCAATTGCTGTTTTTTCATCTGTTAATTTAATGCATAAATCTCGTAAAGCAGCTTCTAGTCCCAACTTCAACAACGATTCTGGCATTAAATTCTGAGCAATTTGACGCAATTCTTTAATAGAATTATCAAGTTGAGTTTCTATTTTATCGACATCAATATTTTTAAAATTTTCATCAAATAATTTATTGATATGAATTTTTAAACCCGAAAGCATACTTCCTAAACCATCGTGTAAATCTCTAGCCAATCGTTTTCGTTCCATTTCTTCGCCTTCAATTAACGCATCCGAAACTGCCAATTTTTGATTGCTTTCTAAAGTTGCAAATTCTTGTTTCAGATTTTTTTCATTTTGAAGATTTATTTTCTTTTGATTTTTATAATAATTCCATAAAAACAAAATACTAATTACTAAAAACGCAACTGCTAAACCTAACAAAAGCATATTTAATCTATTGTTTTTGGCTAACAATTCTGATTTTTCTTTTTGAGCCAAAAGTTGATTTATTTTTTTCTCGTTTTCGTTTTTATTGAACTTGGCTTCTAGAGCAACAATTTCATTTTTGAATTTAGAATCGTTTAAACTGTCGTTCAATTTTATATACTTTTCGGCATAATAAAAAGCTTTTTTGGAATTTCCAAGTTTTTTATAGGTTTTGGAAAGTTCCAATAAATAATTTTTTTTATCGACTACAAATTGACCGTTTTTAATTAAACTTTCTAAAATATCTTTAGCTTCGTTGTATTTTTTTAGTTTGAATAATGATTCATATTTTGCATAAAACAATCTATTTAAAGCCAATTTATCTTGATGAAATTCGCAACTTTTTATTCCTTTTTCATAACTCAACAATGCAATATTGTCAAGATTTTGTTTAGAATAATAAACTCCTTCTGCAAAATAGTACGTATTATTCATGTTGGAATTTGGATATTTTTTTAAAATATTAAATGCTTTGTCTAATGCTATTCTTCCGTTTTTGAAATCTTTTAATTCTATTAGATTTTCACCGTTTACAATATAGGTTTCTACTTTATTTTCGATTAATGTTGCCGTTTTTTTTGTTGTTGTTTCAATTATTTTTTGTGCTTCTCCAAAATAATATTTTGCTTTTAGTCTTTCGCCATTATTGATAAAAATAATTCCCACAGCTTTGTATAATCCGCATAAAACTTCTTTTTCTTCACTTTTTTTAGCCAATTCAATTGCTTCATTTACCAATATTCGCATGGCGCCTTTTTCATTGCTTTTTTGTTGCAACATTATGGCATAATTTTGCAAAATTACAGCTCGCAATTTATAAGCTTCTTTGTATTTGTACTTTTTCAAAAGTTCATTTGAGACTACTAAACTTTTCTCAAAGCCATCTAAATCGCCTTTTAGTAAAAAATTAGTATTGTTGTAATAACTCGATGCGTCAATCAAAAACTGATTTTTTTGAGCTAATTTATTGCCTTGCTCTAAATAAAATTTTGATCTTTCGACATTTTGAACCATTAAAAAAAGTTTTGATAACCTAAAACTATGAATGCATTTCAAACTATCAGATTTTGTATTGATGGTGATTTTAACAATACTATCAATATAAATTTGGTCATCGTCAAGTGAAAGCATTTTCTGAGAAAATCCGCAAAACGAAATCAAAATCAGTAATATTGTTAAAAAACTCTTCATGTAGAATATTAATTCCTCAAATCTATTAAAAAAAAGTAGATTTTGGATTAATTTAATTATAAAAATGACTGAAATCAATCATATAAAAATGACTAATTTAAGTCATTGTAGATTTTTATGATTAATAGTAATTTTGATAATTAATCATAAATCAAAAATATCATGAAGACCTTTTTTAAAAAATTATCGATTTTACTTGTTTTAATTACAGTTTTATCTTGTAGTAAAGATGATGCACCTGCGAATAATGGTGTTGTTCCATCAGGAAATTGTAGATCAGGAGATTTTACATTAACACAAACCGATTTGGATAATTATCCAGGTTCAAACAATTTGTTCATTAATTTTGATGTTAAAAACATTTCTGCATTAAATTATAGCATATTAACCTCAGGAACCGGAAATTATGTAAAATACAATATAAAAGTAAAAACTACTGATGGAGTAATTTATGAAAATAAAGGAATATTACTTAGCGAGTTGTCCGCAGGCGCTACTCAAGATGTTTTGACCAATCCATCTTATGGAGCTAATAAAACTTACGAAAGTTATACAGTTACACTCTTTTGTGAGTAAACAAATTTTAGATGAAAAGTTTAATAATTTTAAGTTTTGTAGTTTTTAATCTTTGCACATTCGCTCAAAAAAAGAATGCAGGAGATCGAGCAGCAGAAAGGAATGAAATAACAACACTTTATCCAGAAATTAAATTAGATGTCAACGAATCGAAAAATGCTATTGCCTATGGAACATCAACTATTAAGGGTGTTTTGTTTACAAAGGAAAAACATAAATTAGGTTTTAAACCACTTTTAGCACCCAAAACTTTTGGAATTAATACAACTGTAACTCTTTATCCAGTTACAACTTATTTTCAGGCTTGGTATGATTTGCGTGAAAGCAAAGAAAATAAACGAACCAATGTTTACATGTCCGAAGAAGCCTATAAATATAGAATTATACCAAACACTTTTATAATATAGTCCATATATCATCAAAAAAAATATAACCATAACCACAGATAGACATTACATCTTTTTTGGTAGTCGAATTAAC
>JAYTMQ010000169.1:0-57991 GCA_043728355.1 Bacteroidota bacterium | reverse complement strand
TAATAATCAACAATTGTTCATAAAACCTAGGTTTTTTCTAAATCACAATCAAGAGTTGTTAATAACTATGTTTTTTTTAATATAGCTGAATAGTTACATTTTTTTTAATTTTCTAATTTGTTATTCAAATTTACTTATATGACTTATATGTTTTAAAAAAATCTTTAAATTTTTATTAACGAATGTTTCAAATAATTCTAATTGTTTTTAACTACTTTTGTATTTAGAATTTTTCTAAATAACTATGCTAGACATCAATAAAATAAGAGCTGATTTCCCGATTTTGACCCAAAAAGTCAACGGAAAACCATTGGTATATTTCGATAACGGAGCCACATCGCAAAAACCACAAGTTGTTATAGATGCTATTTCGAAATATTATCAAGAAATAAATGCCAATATTCATCGTGGTGTACACACTTTGAGCCAATTAGCAACCGATGCTTACGAAGTTTCGCGTGGCAAATTGCAAAATCACATCAATGCTAAATTTGCTCACGAAGTAATTTTTACATCAGGAACAACACATTCAATCAATATTGTTGCAAACGGATTCACATCTTTATTGCAAAAAGACGATGAGGTTTTAATTTCTGCAATGGAACATCACAGCAATATTGTGCCTTGGCAAATGTTGTGCGAACGAACGGGCGCAATCTTGAAAGTCATTCCGATGAACCAAAATGGCGAATTAATTCTCGAAGATTTCGATAAATTATTATCAAACAGAACCAAGATTGTAGCCGTAAATCACATTTCGAATGCTTTAGGAACACTAAATCCTATAAAATATATAATCGAAAAATCGCACCAATTCAAAGCAGCAGTTTTAATTGATGGTGCACAAGCAGTTCCGCATTTAAAACCCGATGTTCAAGATTTAGATTGTGATTTTTATGTTTTTTCAGGTCACAAAATTTGTGGACCAACTGGAGTCGGAATTCTTTATGGAAAAGAAGATTGGCTCAATAAACTATCGCCATACATGGGCGGAGGCGAAATGATAAAAGAAGTAACATTTGCCAAAACAACTTATGCCGCATTACCACATAAATTCGAAGCCGGGACGCCAAATATTGCCGACGGAATTGTGCTTGGAACAGCTGTAGATTACATGAATTCGATTGGTTTTGAAAATATTGCCAAGCACGAAAACGAACTTTTAAAATACGGAACCGAAAAATTATTAGAAATCGAAGGTTTAAAAATTTTCGGCACCGCCAAAGAAAAAACATCTGTTATTTCATTCAACATCGACGGAATTCATCCGTATGATATCGGCACGATTGTTGACAAAATGGGAATTGCCGTTCGAACTGGTCACCATTGCGCCCAGCCAATCATGGATTTTTTCGAAATTCCAGGCACAATTCGAGCCAGTTTCGCATTTTATAATACCAAAGAAGAAATTGATATATTTGTGGCAGCAATAAAAAAAGCAAAAATGATGCTTACTTAGTATTATTTTTTTGAAGCTAATCTTGCTGTCATTCCAAAAATTTTCCAGCTTTGTCAAAGTTCGAAACTTTGACAAAGTTAGAAAAATGTTTTTCCCTTCCATCAAGGCTAGTGTATAAGATTTCTAATAAATTTATATTTAAAATGAAAAAATTATTATTCTTAATTCTTGTTTTCTTTCTAGGAAACAGCACAATTTTATTAGCACAAAATAATATTAAAAATGCTCAAATAGAATACACTGCAAATACACGTGGTTTTTATCAAAAAATTTGGATTACAAACCAAACTTTAGCAATTTCAAGCGATAGAAACGATACGGTTATGCCAGCTGCAACAAAAATCGAATTAAAAGACTGGAAATTTTTAACAACCGAATTCAAGAAAATTAAATTAGCAGGATTATCTAAACTAAAACCACCAACGTCAAAACGACAATATGATGGTGCAGCAATTGCAGATTTAAAAATTTTTTATAACGGAAAAACATACCAAACAGAATCATTTGATAATGGATTTCCGAATATAAAAATCAAAAAATTTGTAGATAAAATTACATCATTAGCCAAGAAATAAAAATGACAATAAAAGAAATACAAGCCGAAATTATTGATGAATTTTCAATATTTGACGATTGGGAAGAACGTTATCAATTCATGATTGATCTCGGAAAATCGTTGCCATTAATCAAAGAAGAATTCAAAACCGATGATAACATTATAAAAGGTTGTCAATCAAAAGTTTGGCTTAAAGGTGAACAAAATGAAGGTAAAATTTTTTTTACCGCCGATAGCGATGCCATTTTAACCAAAGGAATTATTGCTATTTTGATAAGAACATTTTCTAATCAAAAACCAGAAGATATTCTTCAGGCAAACACTGACTTTATCGACGAAATTGGGCTAAAAGAACATTTGTCGGCAACGCGAGCCAATGGTTTGGTTTCAATGATTAAGAATATAAAAATGTATGCTTTGGCTTTTTCTAACAATTAGTTACTTTTCTTAAACAATTAAGTCATATAAGCTAATTTTCTGCTACTAGATATAACCAATAACATACTCATATGACTTTATATGTTTAAAAAAAAGAATAGTTTAAAACTCATACACAATATATTTAAAAAAATAACTAAATGTTTAAAAAATGGAAGAATATAAAGACGAAATAAACCTTGGTGATAACGTTGTCAAGAAACTTAAAGGAATTTACGACCCAGAAATTCCTGTTGATATTTACGAACTCGGATTAATTTACGACGTAATGATTAACGAAGACAACGATGTGAAAATATTAATGACATTAACTTCGCCAAATTGTCCAGTTGCCGAAAGTTTGCCTCGCGAGGTCGAAGACAAAGTCAAAACTATCGAAGAAGTGAAATCGTGCGAAGTCGAAATAACATTTGATCCACCGTGGAGCAAAGATTTAATGAGCGAAGAGGCAAAATTAGAACTCGGAATGCTTTAAATTTTTGATTAACAAATTTAGATTTTTGATTTGAAAAAATGGAAATAATTAACAAAGTTGCCAATAGCAATCTCCAAGTTTTTGACCTTGAAGATTATTATATAGCTGGAAATCGCATTCAAATTGATATTTCGCAATGGTTAACCGAAGGTTATTTATTGATTGAAAAAGATTTAAGGGAACATTTAAAAAACTTCGATTTCTCGATTTATCAAGATTGTTTGGTTGCAATTAATTGTTCAACTGATGCAATTGTTCCAGCTTGGGCTAATATTTTAGTAGCTATTTACGTTGCACCTTTTGCCAAAAAAGTTGTTTCTGGAAATTTAAATGATTTAGAAACTGCACTTTATCAAGAAATTTTGCCAACTTTAGATTATACCCTTTTTAATAACAAACCAGTTATTCTAAAAGGTTGCTCAAAAAAACCCGTTCCAGAAAGTGCTTATGTTCTGGCAATTCTACATTTGCGACCTTTTGCAAAAAGTATTATGTATGGAGAAGCTTGTTCGGCTGTTCCTTTGTTTAAAAAAAAATGAATTTTAGATTAGAACCATAAAAATGTTTTTAAAAATAGTCTAGAAAGCATTTTATCTGATTAACATGTGTGTTTGTCGATTTTAAATGTAAGTTTTTTATTTCTTTTTTGTTAATTTTAATTTTTTATTAAATTTGCAAAAACTAAAAATAAATCAAAAAATGAAAAAATCAATTTTATCAATTGCATTTTTATTGGTAGCGACAATCTCAAACGCACAAGTAAACGAAAAAGAATTATTAGAAAAATCTGCAAAAGCAGCTGAAAAAGCTTTAGATACAACAGCTTTAGGTTGGAAAAAAACAGGATTGATTTCGTTTTTATTCAATCAATCTGCATTCAATAAAGAATGGCTAGGTGGAGGAACTTCAAGCATTGCAGGAAATCTTGGTGTAAATTATGATTTTAATTATAATTCAAGAACATCTGTTTGGGATAATAAAATTATTGCTGCTTATGGTTTGACAAAACTTGGTGATTTAGAAACTACAAAATCTGATGATAGATTAGAGTTTACTTCACTTTATGGTAATAAAGCAGGAGCAGGTTATTGGTATTACTCAGGTTTTGTAAATTTTAGAACTCAAATGGATTCAGGTTTTGATGCAAAATCGGGTGTTAAAATTTCACATTTTATGTCACCAGCCTATTTGCAAGCCGGTCCAGGTATGTTATGGAAAAAAAGCAATAATTTAAAAGTCAATATAGCTCCGGCTACATCAAGATTAATTTTTGTAAATAAACAATTTACAAAACTAGGAACCGCTTTTGGGGTTGAACAAGGAAAAGATATGCGTTTTGAATTTGGTGCGGCTTTAAATGCTTACTATAAATTGACTTTGATGGAAAACATTTCGATGGAAAACATTTTGAACTTATATTCAAATTATTTAGACAAACCAAGTAATGTTGATGTTGATTATCAAATGAATTTAATTATGAAAATCAATAAATATATGTCAGCAAATTTATCAATGCAAGCAATTTATGACGATAATGCAATTACTAAAGTTCAAGTTCGTGAAGTTTTTGGACTTGGTGTAAATTATGGATTCTAAAAGCATTAAATAACATTATGAAAACCTGATAAAGCTATTTGTCAGGTTTTTTTATGTTTTTTTTTAATTGATTTATTTAATTCTAATAAGAAGTTTGATAGTTACAAATGCTTCTTAAAAAAAACAGCTTGAATTAAAAAATAAAACATTTTGGCTATGGCCTAGTTAATATATGAGTTCTTTAGAGCCACAGATTGCAAAGATTATCACAGATTTTTTGTTATGGAATAATAAAATCTTTTTAAATCATTTAAATCTGTGGCAAAAAGTATTTATATGAATATACTTTTTAGAACAAAGCCAACACTTTTAAATATTGCTTTTATTATACCAAAAGAAAAACCACGAAATTAATCGTGGTTTAGTTAGAATATGTAAAATGTAGCGGAAATTATTTTTTCAATAAATCTCTAATTTGTATCAATAATTCCTCTTGAGTTGGTCCAGCTGGTGGTGCATCTGCTGCTGGTTTCTTCATTTTGTTTAATCCTTTTACAACCATAAACAAGAACAATGCAATAATTACAAATTTAATTAATGCTCCAATTGCAAGACCATATTTTAATTGAGCTTCACCAACTGTCAATATTAATCCTTCAAAGTTTACACCTCCAGTTATAATACCAATTACTGGCATTAAAATATTATCAACTACTGCACCCACAATTGCGTTAAAAGCAGCCCCAAGGACAGTAGCGATTGCTAAGTCCATTACATTGCCTTTTACAGCAAAGTCTTTAAATTCTGAAATCATTCCCATAATAAATAGTTTTTTTATTAATTAGTAAATTTTGTTTGAGGAACGAAAGTATAATTTTTTTTAAAATAATTAACAAATGTTTAAGTTAAATTATGCTATTCTCGATAAAAAACCCTTTTTACCCGATGAGAAACGCTTGTTAATACTTCGTAAGCGATTGTTTTGATGTTTTCTGCAATAAATGAAACTGTGGGGTTTTCTCCAAAAATAATTACCGAATCGCCTTCTTTACAATCAATTCCAGTTATATCGACCATTAGCATGTCCATACAAATACTTCCTAGAATAATTGCTTTTTGGTCTTTAACATTTACAAAACCCAAACTATTGCCCCAAAGTCTCGAAATTCCGTCGGCGTAACCAATTGGTATTGTAGCAATTGTCATATTTTTTTTTGCAATAAATCTTCTACCGTAACCAACACTTTCTCCTTTTTCGATAGTTCGAATTTGAGAAATTATCGATTTTAATGTGCTTACGTTTTCTAGATATTTTTGTTCTTCTTTATCATTCGAAATACCATACAACCCAATTCCTAACCGAACCATGTCAAATTGCGATTTTTCATAATTACTTATTCCTGAGGTATTTAATATATGCCGAATTGGTTTTATATTCAATTCGTTCATTAATTTATTTGACAATTCATCAAATAAGTTAATTTGTTGCATTCCAAAAGCATATTGTTTTAAATCGTCGCTTGTTGCCATGTGTGACAAAATACTTTTGACTTCTACAGTTTTATTTTCTTTTAAAATGTCAATTAAACCAGTAATATCTTTAGCTTCAAAACCCAAACGGTGCATTCCGGTATCGATTTTTATATGAATCGGAAAATTTTTAAGTTTCTTGTCATTTGCGATTTTTAAAAAAGTATTCAAACCCTTGAAACTATAAATTTCGGGTTCTAATTGATATTGAATTATCGAAGAAAAACTTGATGTTTCTGGATTCAAAACCATAATTGGCAAATTAATTCCTGCTGTTTTTAGTGCAATTCCTTCGTCGGCGAAAGCTACACCAAGATAATCAACTTTGTGATGTTCGAGTAATTTAGCGATTTCGAAACCACCGTTTCCATAACCAAATGCTTTGACCATAACCATCATTTTGGTGGTTGGTTTGAGCTTGGATTTATAAAAATTCAGATTATGACTAATAGCATTTAGATTGATTTCAAGAACTGTTTCGTGGGTTTTTTGCTCTAACAAAGCTACAATTTCTTCGAACTGAAATTGTCTTGCTCCTTTAACAAGAATACTTTCGTTTGAAAAATTTATGTTATTGAAATCCGAAATAAAATCCTTGGTGTTTTTGAAGGTTTTGCAATTAGAAAATTTGTTTTTGTAGGTAGAAATAACTTCGCCAATACAAATAACACGATTTATTTTATTCGAAATAATTAATTGTGAAACTTTGGCATACAAATCGTCATTTGACAATCCTGACTGAAAAATATCAGACAAAATTATGGTTTTCATTTTGTATTGTTTTTGGTTTTCTAGAAAATCTAAAGCTATTTTTAAAGATTGAAAATCAGACGAATAACTGTCGTCAATAATTGTTGTGTTATTGATTCCAGGTTTGAGTTGCAAACGCATTTCTATTGGAAAAAGCATTTGCATTCTGGTTTCAATGGTTTTTAAATCATATTTTAGATACAACAAAACCATCAAACTCGTGATTGCATTTTCTATTGACGCATCGTCTTGAAATGGAATTTTTATTTTGAATTTAGAATTATCGTATTCGATATTCAAAATTGTTTTATGCAAAACCGAATCAATTTTTATAAAAACATTGGCTGATTTGTCTTTACAACTCCAAGAAAAAGTTTTTATTTTAGGATTCAAAAAAGCATCTATAGTTTTGTTTTTATTATAAATTAAAACCTCAACATTATTAAAAAGCTTTAATTTTTCTTTAATTTTTTGGCCAATATTACTAAAACCTTCATCGTGAGCCGAGCCAATATTGGTCAAAATTCCGATTGTTGGTTTTATGATTCTTTCTAAATTATCCATTTCATGAGTAGTAGATATTCCAGCTTCGAAAATCCCAAAATTGTGTTTTTCATTAATCGCAATCACTGATAACGGCACACCAACTTGCGAATTGTAACTTTTTGGACTTTTAATAATATTAAAATCTGGACTTAATAAAAAATTAAGCCATTCTTTTACAATAGTTTTTCCATTGCTTCCAGTTACACCAATAATAGGAAAATCGAAAAGATTTCTATAATAACTTGCAAATATTTGTAATGCAAATGTTGTGTTTTCGACAACCAAAAAATTGGCTTTAGTTTCGAGATTTTCAGGAATAAAATTCACAACAAAATTCTGAACGCCTTTTGCAATTTCCTCTACTATATATAAGTGCGCATCGTTATTTGGTCCAACCAATGCAAAAAATAACGTTCCAGAATTGTTTTGCAACGAACGACTGTCAATAGAAACGTTATTAATATAAGAAAAACTGGCATTGCCAATAATTTTAGAATCTAAAACTTCTGAGATTTTTTGTAATGATAAATTCATAAATTAAATTCGAATTTTGAATAAGAATAATACATCAAAAGTAATTAAAAAAAGAATGCCACGAAGTCACAAACTCACAAAGGTTTTATAATTTGAATTACATTCTAGAATATATTTTAATAAAAACTAAATCTTTCTTAATTATTTGATAATCATCAAATAAATAGAATATTTTTGCAAAAAACAAACCTATGAATATTGATTTCAGAGAAATTTTTACAATAACAATGGTGCTTTTTGCAGTTATTGATATTATTGGTAGCATTCCTGTAATAATTAGTTTGAGAAATCGAGTTGGTCATATTCAATCAGAAAAAGCTACAATTGTATCGTTTTTTATCATGATTACTTTTTTATTTATTGGAAAAGAATTGCTAAATTTGATTGGGATTTCTGTAAATTCGTTTGCTGTTGCAGGATCATTTGTATTGTTTTTCTTAGCTTTAGAAATGATTCTAGGAATCAGGTTATATCGTGATGAGGAAGCCAAAACTGCATCAATTGTGCCAATTGCTTTTCCTTTGATTGCTGGAACTGGAACAATGACAACTTTGCTTTCACTAAAAGCACAATACCACGATATTAACATAATAATAGCAATTTTTTTAAATATTGTTTTAGTTTATGGGGTTTTAAAATCGTCTTCAAAAATCGAAAAATTCCTTGGTGTAAAAGGATTGAGCATCATTCGTAAAGTTTTTGGTGTGGTTTTGCTTGCAATTGCTGTTAAATTATTCGCAACTAATGTTAAAGCCTTATTTGTATAATAAAAATTTATATACATTTACTTATCTAAATTTATTTTCATGAAAATTTTTACCTACATTTTAATTTTTCTTGCCATTGGATTAATAATTTTTAACATTACATTATTGGATTTCAATCATTTATTAGAAGGTAATAGTTTGGTTGCTCTTATAGGAATTGTAGCTTCGATTTGCGCTGTTTTGATACTTTTGATTTTCAAAATGTCAAAATCTATTACTGACAAAATGCAAAATCAATAAATGTTTGATGTTTTAATCATTGGTGGTGGTGTTGCTGGAGTTTCATGTGCATTAATATTGGGTTCTGCTCAGAAAAAACCATTTGCATTTGATAAAAAAATAGCAATAATTACACACCAAAAAACTTCCTTTCTTCAACAAGCTATTTTCAATAATGCTTACGGAATTCCTGCTGGAAAATTAGGAAGTGAACTTTTAACTGAAAGTATTGAACAATTAAAACAACTTTATCCACATGTATGTCAAATAAATGAAGAAAAAGTACTACGAATCGATGGAAATTATCCTACTTTTTTGGTGGTAACCAATAAAAACTCCTACAAATCTAAAAATATTGTTGTTGCAATTGGTTATTCGAATACATTTGCTATCGAAGGTTTGATGAAATTTGTTGAAAACCACAAAAAATCTGTTCCAGAAAAAAACCGAATTCAATTAAAAAATATAGATCACAAAGTTGCAGAAGGAATTTTTGTAGCTGGAACATTGGCTGGTTATAGAAGTCAATTTTCTATTGCTGCTGGATCGGGAGCATCTGTTGCTACAGATATTTTGACCGATTGGAATGATGGAGTTCATTCTCAATGTCATGATAAGGTTTATTAAAACCTATTCTATTATTTTTTTAATCATTACATCATTTTTCAAAATAATTTCATGAAATTTATCTTCATTAAAAAGTTGTCTTGCAAACTCTGCATTTAAATTGTTTTTTATCAAATCTTTACTTTTTGTTAAATTTAAATTCATTCCGTTTTTTGATAAAAATTTCTGGAAATTATTAAAATATAAATCAGATTTTTGAAGTTTTTCTAGAACTATATTGAAAATTAAATTTTTAAATTCATTTCGGTTTTTATCTAATTCTTCGAACACAAAATGTCCTATCAGCCCAGATTGAATAATATATTGAATCTCTTCATTGGATTGATTTACATCTAATGGAATAAAAACATCAGGCACAATCCCGCCGCCGCCATAAACAATTTTGCCGTTTTTGGTTTTAAATTTAAGTGAATCGTTGACTTTTATGCTGTCTTTTTTATACAATTCGCCACTAGCAAAACGTTTTTCAAAATCTGCAAAATAAGCTTCTTTTCCTTTGTTGTAAGGTTTCTGAATACTACGTCCAGTTGGTGTGTAATATCTTGCAACCGTGAGCCGCACAGCCGATCCATCGTCGAAATTCATTTCTCGTTGTACCAAACCTTTTCCAAAAGACCGTCGACCAATAATTATTCCTCGGTCATTGTCTTGAATTGCTCCAGCCAAAATTTCGCTAGCCGATGCTGAGTTTTCGTCTATTAAAACAAATACTTTTCCAGATTCAAAACTGCCTTCTTCGCTAGCGAAAGTTTTGTCGATTTTACCTTTTTTGTTTTTGGTAAAAACGATTAACTGTTTGTCACTCAAAAACTCATCGGCAATTTGGGTTGCAATTTCAAGAAAACCTCCGCCATTTTCGCGTACATCTATTACTAACGATTTTGCACCTTGAGACTGCAGTTTTGTCAAGCCAGATTTGAATTCGTTGTAAGTTGTTTCTGCAAAACGATTTATTTTTATGTAACCAGTTGTAGGGTTTAGTAAAACCGAAACATCTACACTTTTTATAGGAACAACTTTCCGAATGACTTTAAATTTAAGGTTTTTATTAAGACTTTTTCTGAAAATTGTCAATTCGACTTCTGAGTTTTCTTCGCCTTTTAATTTAGAAAAAAGTGTATCGTTTGATATTTTTTTACCAAATAATTTATATTTATTAGCAAATAAAATTCTGTCTCCAGGCAATATTCCTGCTTTTTCGGCTGGTCCATTTGCAATTGGTTTTATGATCGCAACACTGTCTTTGTACATATAAAAATTTACACCAATTCCAACAAAATCTCCTTTCATAGTTTCGGCTTCGAGCAATTGTTGTTTTGGTGGCAAATAAACCGAATGTGGGTCAAGTTTTGCCAAAATGTTGTCGCAAGTTAAATCCACAATCGAATCGGTATTGATATCATCGACATATTCACTATTGATAAAATCGATTAATCTGTTGAGTTTATTTTTATTTTGCTTTTTGGTTAATGAAAAATTGTCTGTTGGAAAATTTAAATATTGTCCAATAAAAATTCCTGTCGCAATTAGCGAAAATATAAAAATTGGAATGTATTTGTAATTAATTTTCATCTAAAAAATTCTAAATTATATCGAAAGCACTTCAATTTGCTCAACCAAAACTCCAGCTTTTATTAAAAATTCTATTCCTTCAGTGTCACGATATCCGTTTTGATAAACGACTCTTTTTATTCCAGATTGGTGTATTAATTTGCTGCATTCTTTACATGGTGATAAAGTGATATACAATGTTGCACCATCGCAAGTTTGGGTTGAGCTTGCAACTTTAAGAATTGCATTTGCCTCAGCGTGAAGCACATACCAATTAGTCAATCCAGCTTCGTCTTCGCAACAATTCTCGAATCCTGAAGGTGTGCCGTTATAGCCGTCAGAAATTATCATTCGATCATACACTATTATTGCTCCTACTTGTTTGCGTTTGCAATAAGACAACAAACTCCATTCTTTGGCTATTCGCAAATAGGCTTTGTCGTATTTATTTTGTTTTTTGTTTTCCATTTATTTTTAAAACAATTATTTTATTTTGAAACATTTAAGTAATCAAAAAATATTTTTATATTACCATAAAATATTTTTTCCAGAAGCACTAAATTAAATATTTTCGTTAAACATATAAGGCATATAAGTTTGTATGGAGTTATTAATATTTTTTAGATTTTCAATTTACAAAACTAATATTTCCTTTCATGGCTTATGTGTATAAACTAAAAAAAATGTTTTAATTAATTATCTATTCCAAATTGGGCTTTGAATTATTAGTGGAATTACAACTCCAATCACAAATGCAGACATAACTAATGTGAAATCGCGTTTCGAGAATCTAAATACGGTTTGAACCAGATAAGACAATACTAAAACGACAAAAACAACTATTAATTGTGAGCTTTCGATGCCTAGTGCAAATTCGCAAAGCGGAATAATTTTGGATTGTGGTGCACCTGATAAAATGTTTTTTATATAATTAGAAAATCCCAATCCGTGAATGATTCCAAAAAACAAAGTTACAAATCCGATTATTGTTATGGTGTTGTTTTTTGATGATTTTCCAGATGTAAATAAATTGTATATTGCAGTAAATAGTATAGTAATTGGAATCATGAACTCGACTAAATTAATTTTGACTACTATTACTCCAAATACTGATAAAAAAAGAGCAATTGTATGTCCAATTGTAAAAATAGATACCAAAAGTAAAACCCGTTTCCAGTCTTTGAAACTAAATGGAACTGTAAGCGCAATTAGAAATAAAACGTGATCATAAGCATTGATGTCGAGCACATGACGCAAGCCTAATTGATAATAAATCCAGAATTCTGACATAATTTATTGTTATTTATAGATTAATGGGTTTGTAAAATTACAATTTATTTGCTTTTTATCGATGTTTTTTGCTTTTTTTAAGATAAAAATTACTTTTGATACTTTTGAACTTAAAATGTTTTAGATTTATTTCGATAAAAATGGAATTAAATTTATATTTGCATTGAAATTAAAACAAAATAATATGTCATTTTCAGATTTATTCGATAGCGAATTTAAAAGTAGAAATAAAGGTCATTTTTCAGCAATTGTTAGAGTTGCTTTGGCCGATGGAATTGTTACAAAAGAAGAAAAAGATTTCTTAAACAAATTGTCTAGTAGATTAGAAATTTCTGAGTCAGAATACGAAGAAATTCTAGAAAATCCTTTGAAATATCCAATAAATCCTCCTTACTTACATAGCCAGCGATTAGAACGTTTGTATGATTTGACTAGAATGGTGCATGTTGACCATCAATTGGGTGATAAACAAGATGTTTTGTTAAGAAAATTTGGTATTGCTTTAGGTTTTACTCCAGGAAATGTAAATTATATCGTAGATAAAGCATTAAAATTAGTAGATAATAAAGTAGATTCTGAAACTTTTATCTATGAAATGGAAAATATGAATAAATAAAAATTGATTTTTAATTCTAAAAAAAGACGTTTAATTTTCTAATTAAACGTCTTTTTTACTTTCAAAACTTTATAAATTGCTAAAAACAAATCTTCGCGAGTAAACGGTCTTGGCAAATATTCTTTGATGCCAATTTCTTTACAAATTTTCTTTTCGTCAGCTGTTGGATTGGCGCTTAATGCAATAATTGGTAATTTGGCAATGCTTTTAGAACTGTGTTGTCTGATTTTTATACTGGCTTCAATACCATTCATAATTGGCATATCAATATCCATAAGAATTAAATCGTATTCGTTGGTTTCAATCATTTCGAGAGCATGCTTTCCATTATCTGAAATGTCAACATAAAAACTGCCGTGATTGGCCAACAATTTCATTAACAATAATTGATTGGTTTCATGGTTATCGACCACTAAAACATTTTGCTTTTTTCTGAAATCGGTAACCAAAAATTCTTTGATTTCGACTTTTTTATTCTTGGCAGAAATTTCTAAATCTATTTTTATTGGAAGACTTATTTCTATTTTTGTACCAACTTTAAGGACTGATTTTAGTTTTATTTGTCCGTTCATTAAATTTGTAATTTCCTGAACAATCGATAATCCAAGTCCTAAACCAGGAATTTCTTTATTGTGCAATTTTGTAAAACTTTCGAAAGCTTGGTGTTTGTCTTTAGATGAAAAACCCATTCCAGTATCTTCAACTTGAATTGATAATCCTAAATTATCCGCTCGACGAAAATTCTGATTTACAATTAATTTTACTTCGCCACTTTCTGTAAATTTAATTGCATTGTCTAAAGTATTTACAAATAATTGTAATAATTTAACTCTATCGGTGATTAAATATCTTGGTAATTTCGAATCAATTTCGATAACTAAATCAATATTTTTCTCTGCAGCTTTCATCAAATAAATTTTCTCTATTTGATTCATTAAATCTATAAAATCAAACGTTTTGCTTTTTAAAGTAAATTCGCCTGATTCTATTTTCGAAATATCTAATAAATCTTCTACCAAACCATTCAAATGATTTCCCGTCAACGAAATTGTTTTCAAAATATCTTTTTGATTATAATTGAGTTGCGAATGTTCTAAAACTTCAAGAAAACCCAGAATTGCAGATATTGGCGTTCGCAAATCGTGACTTATATTGGCTAAAAATTTATTCTTAAACTCTTTCTCGATTTTTAAATGATGGTTTTTTAATTCCTCTTGACGAAAGTTCAAAACCGATTCGTTTTTTTCTTGCGCTACAGTTTGAAAAAAGCTATATCTAGATGTAAAATCATAAAAAATTAAATACGGATTTTCGGTTTTTGAACCTGTATTGAAATAAATATCATAAGAACCTTTAAGGTCATAAATGTCTAAATGAACACAATAAAAAGTTTCTTCGAAATCATTTTTCTTTAATAAATCAGTAAAAAAAGATTCAAAAAAAGGATGTAAATCTTGAATTGGTTGATTCAAATCGGTCGGAAATAACAAATTATCCGATTCTAGAACCAAACCTTTTTTATCCAAAACAACAATCTGAATTTTGTTTTGCAAATATTTATCTCTAACTTTTTGAATCATTATTTGGTCATTTCTAAAGTTAAATTTCTAAATATTTCTTCGACATTGTCACCACTTTTGGCTGATGTAAAAAAGTCAATTTTTAAATCTTTGTCAATAATTTCTTTTTTAAACTCTTCTAAATCAATTAAATCTGATTTGTTAGCAACCGTTATTACTGGAATTTTAGAATAATTTTTGCTGATAAATTTCAATTCTTCGTTTAAGTCTTGGTAAGTATGAATTCTTGTCGGATCAACAACATAAATAAAACCAGATGAACCCATTAAGTAAGAGGAACGCACTTTTTGGATATCTTCTTTGCCTTCAATATCCCAAATAATTATGGTTGTTTCTTCGTTATTTATGGTAATAACTTTTTTTAGAATATGAACACCGATTGTTACCAAATAATCATCAGAAAATTCGTTTTGCACAAATCTGCGAATCAGCGATGATTTACCAACACCAAAATGACCGACTAAAACTACTTTTTTGGAACTACTCATCTTTAAAAAATGTTTCTAATTTTTCGGAAATTAATTTATGATTGTCTAAATTATTTTTCATGTTCTGTTCAGCAAAATCCATCATATCGTCTTGAAATTTGCTTTTGTAATTGTTATCAATTGCACCAGAAACTACAGCAGCCATATAATAAGAAGAAAAATTCTGAATCTGGATTGTATATAATTCGTATTCAATATTTTCAAGATTCTGATTTCCAGCGCTAAAAGCATCTTCTACAAAGCTTTTAATTGCGGTTAACATTCCAGCAATCATGTCTTCGTCTATCGTTTCGGTTTTCGAATAACTAGCAATTATGAGTCCAGAACCTTTTTCGATTACAAAAACTTGTTGAATTTTTGGCGCCGATAATTCGCTCATTACAATATCGTTTTCTGAAATTCCAAAAAACATAGATTTGATTTTGCGTTTGTATTTTTTAATCGAGAATGTGTTTTGAACCTGAGCGTTTATGTTGTCCGACAAGGTTTTCATTTCTTGTTGAACAAACTTTTTTATCATTTTACCAATAATCGGAAAAAGCGCATCGACGATGGTATCTTGCGAATTTTTGATTTCAGATTTTAAAGTCGCTGTAATTGTTGGTCCTAATTTATCGGGCATTTCGAGAATAAAACTATTAATTTTACTATCGATTATTGGGTTGACTTTCTCTGATAAATTCTCGTTTACATAAACAGTTTCTTCTAATAAATCGAGTTTTCGCAAAATATCATTTGCAAAATTACGATCTTCGGTCAGAAGAAGTTCTTTAAGTTGTAATAATTTTTCGGAATCAGTCATTTTAGAAAGATTAAATTATACTAAAAATCTAATCGTTATTAAAATTTTGAACCATTAAGAAATTAAGCTAATTAAGTCTTAATCAAACTTGATTTCTTAATGGTTTAAAAAAAAGATTAAAACTAATTTAATAATCTTTCATCATTTTTTCTCCTAAGCTAACAAGCAATGTTCCAAGTAGGTTTCGGTCTACTTTTTTGTGGTTCAAATCGTTGTTTTTATCGTTCATCGTATTTTCTAAATCCGTCAATCGAATATTTAAATCTGTCGATAAATTATCAATTGTATGATTTAATTCTTTGCGTGTTTCTTCGATGTAACTTTCGAGTTCTTCTTTTCGTTTATCGATTAAGTCTTTTAAACCCTGAAAATCTTGGTCAATTTGAACAATATTTTCCCCAAAAATAAGATTCTTAATAGCTTCTAAACGTTGCGCAGATTCTAACGAAGTAGCGTTAGAAATTGGTTCGCCTTCGGATTTTTGATTTTTAGACATTGTGTAGTTATTTTTTAAAAGCTAAATAACGAAAAATAAATCAATTATAAGGTACTTTTACTCATAAATTCTTCTGCTTTTGCAACCATATTAAAACTTCCACAGAAAAAAGGAACTCGTTGGTGCAGTTCTGTTGGCTTCATTTCCATAATTCGTGTAAAACCGTTGCTTGCTTTTCCGCCAGCTTGTTCGGCAATAAATGCCATTGGATTGCATTCGTAAAGCAAACGCAATTTTCCTGTAGGCGATTTTGTGGTTGTTGGATAGATATAAATACCGCCTTTTATCATATTTCTATGAATGTCAGAAACCAAACTACCAATATATCTTGATGTGTATGGACGATCGTCTTCTTCGAGTTGGCAATATTTTAAATAATTTTTTACACCTTGCGGAAAATGAACATAATTGCCTTCGTTGATAGAATAAATCGTTCCGTCTTTTGCAAATTTCATATCTGGATGCGACAAATAAAACGTTCCAATAGCTGGATTTAATGTAAATCCATTTACACCATGACCAGTAGTGTAAACCAACATTGTCGATGTACCATAAATAACATAACCAGCAGCAACTTGTTGTGTGCCAGGTTGCAAAAAATCATCGATTGTAACCGGAGTTCCAATTGGAGTAACGCGTCTGTAAACCGAAAAAATAGTTCCAACAGAAACATTTACGTCAATATTCGATGAGCCATCTAGCGGATCCATCAAAACTACATATTTATTATTGTGGTTATTATCTGACCCTGAAACTGTAATAAAATCGTCATTTTCTTCTGATGCTATTCCGCAAACAATTTCACGATTAATTAGGGTTTGAATAAAAACTTCGTTGGCATAAACATCAAGTTTTTGTTGGTCTTCGCCTTGAATATTTTGTTCTCCAGCTGCGCCAACAATATCAACCAAACCAGCTTTATTAACTTTATAATTGACAACTTTAGCGGCCAATCTAATCGAATTGATAATTCGAGACAATTCGCCTGACGAATATTGAAATGCATTTTGGTTCTCGATAATAAATTCTCCTAAAGTCTTATTGCGTTCTTCCATTGCGAAATCGATATAATTTTTACAAATATCGGTTTTATTTTTAGATTTTCATCAAATAAAACACTGTCTATAAATAAATTTCTTGATTTAAATAGGTTCAAATTCAACATTATCCAATTTATTTGTTTTTAATCGATATATTTTCATTTTTTTCTAAAAAAATTAAAATGTTTAATTAATTCATTAAACTAATTTTTATATTTGTTAAAAAATATATACTATGAAAATTAAATCAATATTAATTGCAGGAATTGTTTCAGTATTTGCATTAAACAATATTAACGCTCAAATAAATTTGGGAGATAGAGCTTTAGGCGCATTATCAAATGGGATAAAAGGTTTTACATTTTCTGATGAAGATGCAGCAAATATTGCAAGAGAAGCGATTGCAAAAATGGACAAAGAAAACCCAGTTGCAGGTCCAAAAGATCCATATACAATTAGGTTAAATAGAGTTTTTGGTCGTCATGCCAGCGAAGGAGGATTAGCTCTTAATTTTAAGGTTTATAAAGTAAAAGACATCAATGCATTTGCTTGTGCAGACGGAAGCGTTCGTGTTTTTTCTGGTCTTATGGACATAATGGATGACAACGAATTATTGGCGGTTATTGGTCACGAAATTGGTCATGTTGCCAACCACGATTCTAGAGATGGTATGAAAGCTGCCTACAAAAAAGCAGCACTTATAGATGCTGTAAGCTCGCAATCTGGAAAAGTTGCTGTATTAACTGACAGCCAATTAGGTCAAATGGGTAGCGCAATGCTAGACAGCCGACACACTAGAAGTCAAGAAACTGATGCCGATACTTATTCGTATGATTTTATGAAAAAATATGGTTACAATGTAAACGCTGTTGAATCGTCATTTAATATTTTAGCAAATATGAGTTCAGGTGCAGAAGCTGATTTTCTGTCAAAAATGATGGCATCTCACCCAGATTCTAGAGACCGAGCAGCAGCAGCCAAAAGTCGTGCAGAAGCTGATGGTTTGTATAAACCTTATGTAAAACAAATAAAAGGCGCTACTAAAACTCCAACCAAAAAAGTTACCAAAAAGAAAAAATAAACTTTGAAAATAAACATAAGAAAAGGACTTACTGAAGATATGCCAGCTGTTTTAGATTTAATAAAAGAGCTGGCTATTTTTGAAAAAGAACCAGAAGCAGTCGTTGTAACTGTCGAAGATTTGCAACGTGATGGATTTTGTGAACATCCATTATTTCATACTTTTGTTGCAGAAATCGAAAATGTTGGAGCTGAAAATAAAAAACAAATTGTTGGTATCGCACTATTCTACTATAGATATTCTACATGGAAAGGCCGAACATTGCACCTTGAAGATTTGATCGTAAAAGAAAAAATGCGTGGTTCAGGTTGCGGTTTTGCGTTGTATTCTGAAATTATCAAACAAGGAAAAAAAGAAAATGTTCGTAGAATTGAATGGAATGTGCTAGATTGGAACCAACCAGCAATCGATTTTTATGAAAAATCCGGTGCCAAAGTTCTTTCAGATTGGTGCAATGTTCAAATGGACGAAGCTGGAATTGATGGGTTTTTAAAGAATTTATAAATTCAACATGAATATTTTTTATTTTTTAATTTAATATTATTTTTTTTATTACTTTTGTAATATGAAAACCTCAACTCTACAAATCGAAAAGCCTACTAATCAACTTCTTGCATTTGTTCGTAAAATGCAAAGTAATAAAGAAGCGCAACAAAAAGAATTAAAAGATAATTGGAATAAGTATTTTTCTAAGAAAAATTAGAAATATATGCTTTCAAATCATTTGATTAATTACTCAACCAATGAGGCAATTGATTATATTATTAAATTTACGGCAATTGAACCAAATCAATTACCAATCGGAATCGATATTCCTGTTATAGATATTGTAATTGAAACTTCAACTGAGTTTGAGAATATCAAAAATAGCGCTTATTCTTTACTACAAATTACAAAAATTATTTATGAATATGCTTTGATAAATGAAGCTGTTTATTATTTTTATTGCAGCAATAAATCTATATTAAAATCAAAATCTAAAGAAAGTTTTAGTAATCAAGAATTCCGAAGTCTTTTATTTTCAAGAATGTTTGAAAAAAATAATGATAAATTATTTTTTAATCATAAAATTGAGATTATTGATCTTGAAAATGGTAATCATTATATTCATTTAATCTCAAAATTTGAAAACATAAAAACTATAAATTTAATTTCAGAAATGATTGATGAATTTCAGAAATAAAATGTTTTTTTGAATTTCAAAAATCCTTAATCCCTAATTCAAAAATGAGAATATTCAAATTTGGTGGCGCATCAGTAAAAGATGCCAATGGTATAAAAAATGTTTATCAAGTTTTACAAACAGTTGGTTTTCAAGATGTTCTATTGGTGGTTTCTGCAATGGGAAAAACTACAAATGCACTTGAAATTGTAGTTGCAGCTTATTTCGATAAGTCGAATGCTTTGCAATCATCGGTTCAAGAAGTCAAAAAATACCACAACCAAATTTTACTAGATTTATTTGATAACGAAAATAATGCAGTTTTTAATGCAGTTAACGAACTTTTCGGAGATTTAGAATACTTTTTGAACCATAACAAATCTCCCAATTACAATTTTGTTTACGATCAAATTGTGAGTTTTGGTGAATTGATTTCGACAACAATTTTATCGCATTTTATGAATTTTATGAAGATTGAAACCAATTGGTTAGACGTTCGATTGTTTATAAAAACCGATTCGACCTATCGAGATGCCGAAGTTGATTGGGAAACGACCCAAAAAAACATTTCAAAAAACATTAAACGAAAAATCTTAAATATTACACAAGGTTTTGTAGGGTCTGATGATAATGGTTTTACTACTACATTAGGTCGTGAAGGTTCAGATTATACAGCAGCAATTTTCGCTTATTGTTTGAATGCCGAAAGCGTTACTATTTGGAAAGATGTTCCTGGTGTAATGAATGCCGATCCTAGATCGTTCGAAAATGCAATTCTATTGAATCAAATATCGTATCGCGAAGCAATAGAAATGGCTTTTTATGGCGCAAGTGTTATTCATCCAAAAACTTTGCAACCTTTACAGAAAAAAGAAATTCCGTTGTTTGTAAAATCTTTTTTAAATCCAACATTGGCTGGAACAAGTGTTTCTAAAGGTAAAGATCTTGACCCTCAAATGCCTTGTTTTATCTTAAAGAAAAACCAATTATTGATTTCGCTTTCATCGATAGATTTTTCTTTTATAATGGAAGAAAACATCAGCGAAATATTTGCATTATTGCACAAATTCAAAATAAAAGTTAGCTTAATTCAAAATTCTGCAATTAGTTTTTCAGTTTGTGTTGAAGATAAATTTAATAATTTTCAGGATTTGAAAGCTCTTTTATCAAAAAAATTTAAAGTTGCTTATAACGAAAATGTATCTTTATATACTATTAGACATTTTGATGAAAATGCTGCCAAAATTGTAGAAACCAACAAAGTTGTATTATTGAAACAAGTTAGCCGTGAGACCATGCAAATTGTTGTTAAGGAAAGCTAAGTGTTTAAAGATTTTAGAAAAAAAGGCTATGGTCTAGTTAATATATGAGTTTTTTTGAGCCACAGATTGCACAGATTATCACAGATTTTTTTGCTATCGAATAATAAAATCCTTTTAAATCATTTAAATCTATGGCAAAAAGTATTTATATAAATATACTTTTTAAACCATAGACAAAAAATAATGAAAAAATTTATTGTTTTAATTTTTATTTTATCCATTTCTACAACTTTTATTGGTTGCTTACAAAAACAAAAAACAGATGAGTTAACAAAAATCGATAATTCAAAAGGTGTTTGGATAGATTTAATCCTTGGTGGTCCACCATTGCCAAACGAATTCGAAGCAATAGATTTGTTAATCAAAAAATACAATATCAATTACAAACGAATCGAAATGGGTTGCGAATTCAGCAACAAAGATATTATTCTTAGAGAAAATTACGAAATCGAAAACGCATTGTATTTCAAAGAATTAGAAAAAACTTTAGGCAAAAACTGGAAAAATAATTTCGATTTAGAAAAATCAAAAATAGACTGTTTGAATATAGTAAAATTGAATTGAGTTAAAAAAAGAAAACCCCGAAAACTAAATTAGTTTTCGGGGTTTTATTTATAAAATTAGGCTATTCAATAATCAATTTTTCAGTAAAATTTAAATTATTACCTGTTGCTTTGACAAAATAAATTCCTGTTTGCAAATTGCTTACATCAATAGTTTTTTGAGTGTCAAATACATCATAATTGATAGTATTAATTAATTTACCGTTAACATCAATTATTTGAATCGCAACTTTTCCTGTAAAATCTTTAATATTCAAATTAAATTGACCTTTTGCAGGATTAGGAAAAATACTTACATTTTTATTTTCTTTTGAGAAAGTTACATTTGCTAATGGATTAGTAAATGTCCCTGAAAACACACCTCTACCATAAGTTGCTGCGAAAACAACATTATCATTTCTTAAATCCATATCTGTAACTCTTACGTTTTGCATACCGTTGTCTGAACGTGTCCAAACTGGTGAAGCATCATTAAAATTGCTGGTTCCCCAAACACCAAGATCGGTACCGATTATAACTTCGTTCGATAACATTGGGTTTTGTAGAATACATTTCACTGGCATGTCCGGAAGGTTACCTTCTTTGTTTTGCCAGTTAATACCTCCGTCAGGGGAATAAAAAACACTAATTACATTATAATTGTGAAAAGTTACAAATATATCATTTTCTGTTGATCCATATTCAACGTCAGAAACACTTCCGGCAAATAAAGGTCCTGTTAAATTTGACCAAGCAACGATTGCACCAGAGGTTGTTGTACCATTATCAGCATTTATTACTTTTAACAATCTACCATTTCTTGTGCCTAATAATAAAGTAGAAGTAGATGCAGCTGTTGCAGGAAAAGGAGAAACCGTTAAGGCAGTAGCTGCAGAATTTAACAAAGCATTTGATAATGGTGCTTTTTGAACAATACCCGCTTTTAAATTTTTATATCGTCTAACTCTGTTATTTGTTGTTTTGGTATAATCAGAATATAAAATATCTAATTTTGAGTCTAAAGCCATTGGAGAAATAAATGCTCCATTATCCCCAGTTGTTCCACTTTCGGTATTAATGCTTCTTGTTGCATTTGTTACATAATTAAATAATCTAACCGTATTGTTGTACACATAATTTGTAATTCGGTATTGATCGACACCATCTTGGTCGAACATGCTATATGCACCATCGCCTCCCTGTACTTCAACTGAAGGATTTTGTCCTGAAGATACATTCAAAAACATTTGAGATCCATTGTCTTGTGCTCCAGCAACAAAGTTGTCACCTGTTAATCCATTAGTCGTTGGACTTACACCTAAGCTATAAAATTGTGTCACATTAAAACCAGCATTTCTTGAGGAAATAGTTACACCGCCATCGTTAGAATAATACACACCGCCATCATTTCCGAAAAGCATTTTAGTAGCATCGTTTGCTGAATAAATTGAAACATGTTGGTCAGAATGAACATCTTGTAATGGTAAACCTGTCCAATTACTTTTTTGAGTCCAAGTAGTACCGCCGTCTGCAGTATCATGTAAATTTATTCCACCAGTAAATAATTTTTCATCATTTGATGGATTTATTTTGAACATTAAATCATAACCAGCTTGTTGACCAGTAAATCCATAGGTAGTTAATCTAGCTTCAGCAACATTACTTGGTGGTTGTGTTAGTGTTGTTGAAGTTGCAAAATTATCAGTTGTTTTTATAAAAACTGTCTCTATAGTTGCTGGTGCAACTGGATTGATTTCTGCTAAAACATATACTTTGTCTGGTGTTGCTTTAGAAACTTCAATTTGTGTTCTAGCTGCGCTTGGCACGGCAAACTTTTCTATAAAATTTACTCCGTCTGAAGAAGAAAATACTTTTCCACCTCCATTACCGTATAGCCTACTCTCGGTTGTTGAAACCCATACTTTATTGTCGGAACCAAACTCAATATCATTTGGAGCATGCTTTTTTCCATCAGCAGTTAGAGGTAGAGTTAATAAACTCCACGTAGCACCATTATTAATAGATTTATATAAACCATAAGTTGTTCCTCCTAAATATGTTACTGTTCCAGCAGAACTATATGAAGTATCTCCAGCAGCGACATAAATTTCAGAATTACCTGCATTATTTCTAACTTTTACGTCGTTGATGTGTTGAACACCTGGAACCATATTTCCTGTAAATGTTCCATCAGATGGATTTAATGTTATATTAACAGCTCCAGAAAGCAAAGCATTTTGTAGCATATCCCCTTCAACTTTTGAAATCATTGCAGCTGGAATTGTTATTAATGGATCTGCACCACCCATTGCAAATGGTAAATCTGTAACATTATTCAATATCAAAACCGCTATTGCACCTGCATCTTGAGCTGCTTTTACTTTTATTGAAAAATTACAATTACCCCTTCTTATTAAAGCAATTTTGCCTGAAAGCGAACTTGGATTTGGGAAAGGGTCGCAAACTGTTGCTAATGGATTCAAAGGAATATCGTTTTGAAAAGCAGTATCACCTGTTATTGGTGTCGTAATTCTTGGTGCAGAACTAAAAGAAATTGGTGCTTCAACTAAAATGTATGAACCAGCAATTCCAGCAGGGGTGTTAACTGTAAAGTTTGAATCGGAATTAAAAAAGGTCGGTCCAGAAATACCACCAAAAACGTTTACCCAAGTATTACCTCCATCTGTTGATTTCCACAAACCATCGCCGTTACAATCACCTCCAACATAAGATTCTCCGGTACCTACGTACCAAACTTGAGAGTTATTAGGGTCAACAGTTATGCAAGAAACTGCAAGATTTTCAGGTAAGCTTAAACGAATCCAAACAGATAAAGGGTCTGATATATTAGTGTTTTTCCACAAACCTCCACTAACTCCACCTGCAATAGCAGTTTCATTTGTTGGGTCATTTGGATCAAACATTACTGCACGTGTACGTCCACCTACATTAGTTGGACCTCTTTCTATCCATTTATTGTCAGTTGCATCTCCTGGATTTCGATTTTGTGGTCCAGACTTTTTTTCTGATTCAAGTTGTTTTCTCAATGCTGCTAGTTTTTCAAAATCAGGTTTTCCAGTCTCAGGATTCATTGTCAACTCCCAATTTTCCTCAAAATACTTGTTTGGAGGCAAACCTAAAGCTAAACTTTGTTTTTTACTGTAAGTTTTTGTAATTTTAAAAGGACTGTTTTTTAAAAAATCAGCATGTTTTTTTCTTAAGGCTACAATTTCTTTGCTTGGTTTAACTTCACAAGATCTTGTTTCGGCTTTTTTTGAATTTTTCTTATTTGCTTTTATTTGGGAAAATCCCGAAATGAAAAACATCATCAAGATAATTGATAAAAATAGATTTTTTTTCATAATTTTAGTTGTAAAATTTAAATATAGATTGTAAAGTTAACTAAAAAAATATAATTTACAAGTTTGTGGTAAATTATAACCTTTGTTTAAGACTTTTTACTATCAAAAAAGAAATGAAAATTTAGATTTTGAATATTGTGCTTTATAATAAGTATCATTTTTCAACTTATCTTTCCTGACACATTCTGATAAAAAAGTAATGCGTTTCCGTCGGTTAGCATCGATATAAAATGACAAATGTGGAGTAATCTATCATACAAACTGTCTTTTTTAAGATTGTATTTTTCGGGAAGAATTTTGATTAACAAATTGTCATAATTAGTTGCGCAATTGTTATGATTGTTATTAAATGCTGTAATAAATTTGTCTAATAAAATATTGATTATCTGATAACCAGAAATTTCTTTTTCGATAACTTCTCGAGATTGATAAATGTTTTTGACGCTCAATTTAATAATATCATCCATTTGGGCTTTGTATTTGCTTTTATCCATTAATGAATAGGGAAAATTGCCAGATAAAATCAATTCTTCGTTTTCGATAAAAATTTTAACGGCATCGTTAATCAAACTTCCAATCGCTAAAGCTCGCAAATAACTTATTCTATCTTCTTTGGTTGTCAATAAATTATATTTTTTGGAATCAATTGAATCTTTGACCAATTTTATCAAGTATTCTAAAGCATAATCTTCGGAGACTAAACCAAGATTTATTCCATCTTCGAAATCTATAATTGTGTAACAAATATCATCTGCTGCTTCGACCAAATAAGCCAACGGATGGCGTTCGAAACCAATATCATTTCCGGTTTTATTTGGAATCATTCCCAATTCTAATGCTACTTCTTGAAAAAAAGCTGCATCGGTTTGAAAAAAACCATATTTTTTATCGGCAATATTGTTGGTTGGCTTTTTAGGCAAACTTTCCTTAGGATATTTCATAAATGCGCCTAAAACTGCATAAGTGAGCCTAAGTGCGCCTGAAACTCCTGGACGTGTTGCTGTAAGAACCGAAAAACCGTTAGCGTTTCCTTCAAAATCGATTAAATCTTGCCACTGTTTTTCGGTCAAATGTTCTTTGTATTGTTGTCCTTTTCCTATCGAAAAATACTCGCCAATTGCTTTCTCACCAGAATGTCCAAATGGAGGATTTCCTATATCGTGTGCCAAAGATGCACCTGCAACAATAGCTCCAAAATCATTAAACTCATATCCGTGAATGGTTTGTAAATGTGGATATTTTTCTATTATTTTTTTGCCGACTAATCGTCCGATTGATCTTCCAACAACCGAAACTTCTAAACTGTGTGTTAATCTTGTATGAACAAAATCGGTTTTAGAAAGCGGAATAACTTGTGTTTTGTCCTGCAAACTTCGAAAAGCCGCCGAAAAAATGATTCGGTCATAATCGACTTCAAAACCTAATCGTGTTTCGTCTTGCTCTTTTCTTAAACGTTTGCCTGTATCGCCTTGGCGTTTTAATGATAATAGTTGTTCCCAGTTCATTAGATTTTTGAATGTAGATTAACGATTTTTGATTTCAGATTTTCCAAAATTCAAAAGTACATTTTATTTTAAGAATTTCTTCATACAATAACTACTTTCTACACCGATATATTGTCCATAATTTTCAATTGGAAAATATCCTGATTTGGAATATAAAGCAATTGCTCCCTCAAGTTTTATTGAAGTTTCAAGAATTGCAATATTATTATGCAATTCGATTGCCCAAAGTTCGAGTTCTTGCAAAATCATATTTGCAATTCCTTTTCCTCTTTGATTAGGCAAAACAAACATTCTTTTTATTTCGACGGTATTATTTTCGTGTTTTTTGAATGCGCCACAACCAACTGCAATATTATTTTCATAACAAATAACAACATTTTCTAAATAAATTTGATTGAAAGATGCAAAAAAATCTTTTTCGTCACCGTCAATATCAATTAAGTATTCGTCAAAAATTGCTGTGAGTTTTTGAAAATCTTGGTTTTCGGAAGTTGTTCGGGTTATGGTTTGCATTTTAACTATAATTTATGTGTTCCATTTCGAACATCATAAAATGCTAAAAGATTTATATTTTCGTTGTTCATTTAATAATACAAAATGATTGCGTACCAGAACATTGTGGATTTTAAAAAACTAATATTTTTATGCTGTAAAACTAATATTTTTGTCATTTCGACGAAGGAGAAAACACATAACGTGAGCATTTAATGTGATTTGCTTCGCCAGTCGCACTTTCAGGCTCTAGTCTCCTTCGTCGAAATGACAAAATTGGTTTGTATTTTATTTAATTCACAACATTCTAGTACGCAATCTATAAAATTATTATTTTATTGATAACAGCTTTTCGGATTTTTACTTTCAATAAATAAATCGGAAATAATTTAGGATTTAGCGAATTTTCTTTCGAAACGTGTTTTGACTTCTTCGTGCGAACTCACATTTCCTGATAAAACATCATTTAATCCTTTTTGAATTAACTTATTTTGAAATATTAAAAAGTCATTTTCTTCTTTAAAACTTAGAATTTTTTCAATAATTTTTTTATCATCTATTCCTTCAATCCAATGAAGTATGTTTTGTTTTTCGGCTGTAATATTCATATTATTTAAATTATTTCGAACTATAAAATTACTAAATATTTTGAATTAAAATCAGTTTTTAGCCCCGATTGTAGTGAAAATCCTTTTTTAATTCGCTTTTTTGGCGAATATAAAAAGATTGGAACGTAAAGCGGGAAATAGCTCCAAAAAAAAAACAATTGCCGATTTGACAACTGTTTCTTTTTTCTAATTTCAGTTTTCTAATTTTAAGACCCACACATTTCACAATCTTCTGGACCAGCATTTTTGGCTAGTTCGATCATTGCTTTGTATTCTTCGTTGGTCATTAACGTAGTTTCAACCTCAACTTCTGCAAGAATTGGTTCTTCTTTTAGTTTGTTCACTGGTTCGGCTTTTTTGTCGTTGTTTAATGTGAATTTAATTGCATCGACAGCTGCTTTGGTTCTTAGATAATACATTCCGGTTTTTAGTCCCGATTTCCAAGCGTAAAAGTGCATTGATGTTAATTTAGAATAATTCGCATCTTGCATAAACAAGTTTAACGACTGCGATTGATCTACGAAATATCCGCGGTGACGGGACATATCAATAATATCTTTCATTGACATTTCCCAAACAGTTTTGTACAATTCTTTTAATTCTTGCGGAATATTCAAATTCTGAACTGATCCGTTTTCACGCATTAATTCTTGTTTCAATTCTTCTGTCCAAAGTCCACGTTTTACTAAATCTTCAAGCAAATGTTTGTTAACTACAATAAATTCGCCAGACAAAACACGACGTGTATAAATATTAGAAGTGTAAGGTTCGAACGCTTCGTTGTTTCCTAATATTTGAGAAGTCGAAGCCGTTGGCATTGGTGCTACCAAAAGCGAATTTCGAACTCCGTTTTTCATAACTTCTTTTCGTAAACTTGCCCAATCCCATCGACCAGAAAGTTCTTCGTCTTTTAATCCCCAAAGGTTGTATTGGAATTCTCCTTGAGATATTGGCGAACCTTCAAAACTTGAATAAGGTCCTTCTTCGATTGCTAACTCCATCGATGCTGTTACGGCTGCAAAATACATTGTTTCGAAAATTTCTTGATTCAGAGTTTTGGCTTCGTCTGATGTAAATGGCAAACGCAACATTATAAAAGCATCGGCCAAACCTTGCACACCCAAACCTATTGGTCGGTGGCGTTTGTTAGAGTTTTCGCCTTCTATTACGGGATAATAATTTCTGTCGATAACTTTATTCAAATTTCTGGTTACTCTTTTTGTAACCGTAAAAAATAAATCGTGGTTAAATTTTCCGTTTTCAACAAACATTGGTAATGACAATGATGCTAGATTGCAAACTGCAATTTCGTCTTTAGAAGTATATTCCATAATCTCGGTGCACAAATTCGATGAACGTATTGTTCCAAGATTTTTCTGGTTTGATTTTCGGTTTGCTGCATCTTTATACAACATATATGGTGTTCCAGTTTCGATTTGCGATTCTAGAATTTTTTCCCATAATTCGTGTGCTTTGATGGTTTTTCTGCCTTTTCCAGCAGCCTCATAATCGGTGTACATTTTCTCGAATTCTTCCCCGTGAACGTCATACAAACCAGGACATTCGTTTGGACACATCAATGTCCAATTGCCGTCTTCTTGCACTCGTTTCATAAACAAATCCGATGTCCACATTGCAAAAAACAAATCTCTGGCGCGCATTTCTTCTTTTCCAGTATTTTTTTTCAAATCTAAGAAATCAAAAATATCAGCGTGCCAAGTTTCTATATAAATTGCAAAACTTCCTTTACGTTTTCCGCCGCCTTGATCTACATAACGCGCTGTGTCATTGAAAACTCGCAACATTGGAACAATTCCGTTACTTGTTCCGTTTGTTCCACGAATGTAACTTCCAGTTGCACGAACATTGTGAATAGAAAGTCCAATTCCGCCAGCCGATTGTGAGATTTTTGCGGTTTGTTTCAACGTGTCATAAATTCCGTCAATGCTATCATCTTGCATTGCCAAAAGGAAACATGATGACATTTGCGGTTTTGGTGTTCCAGCATTGAATAATGTTGGTGTTGCGTGTGTAAAGAATTTCTTAGACATTAAGTCGTAGGTTTCTATTACAGATTTTAAATCGTCAAGATGAATTCCAACAGAAACTCGCATTAACATGTGTTGCGGACGTTCTACGATTTTTCCGTTAATTTTCAACAAATAAGAACGTTCCAGCGTTTTAAAACCAAAATAATCGTAATTGAAATCTCTTGTATATATAATGTGTGAATTTAAAAATTCAGCATTAGCTTGAATAACATTATGTACCTCTTCCGATAAAAGTGGTGCTTCTTGACCATTTCTCGGATTGACATAATGATACATTTCGTTCATTGTTTCCGAGAAAGATTTATTGGTGTTCGAATGTAAATTCGAGATTGCAATTCGAGCTGCCAATTGTGCATAATCTGGATGCGCAATGGTCATCGAAGCCGCAGTTTCGGCTGCAAGATTGTCTAATTCTGATGTTGAAACGCCGTCGTATAATCCCTCGATTACACGCATTGCAACTTTTACAGCATCGACCAAATCGTTCAATCCATAACACAGTTTTTTGATTCTTTCTGTGATTTTGTCGAACATTACTGGCTCTTTGTGACCATCTCTTTTTACTACGTACATAATTTTTGTTTTGTGAAAAAGCAAATCCCTTTGCAATTTCGGGGTTAATTGTAATATTTAATTGTTATTATAATTCCGATAAAAGAATTTTTTGTGAGTTCTGCGAAGTCTCCGACTTCGTGGATGCCTTTGAAGGTCTTCGACCTTCTTTTTAAATTATTTTTTTGTTGATTATGCGGTCAGAGACCGTTGAACACAATCACGAAGTCGAAGACTTCGCTTAACGTTACCAACTAAATCCATTATTAAAGAATCTCGAATTCAGAACATCAATAACTGGGTTTTCAGCTTTATGAATTTCTAATAAACCATTTCCATTTACATAATTACTAGCACTTGAATATAAATAATGCGATGCTTTTTCAACAATTCCTGCTCTAACAGGGTTTAAATGAATGTAATCTAATTTTTGCCAAAGAAATTTTTCGGTAAAAACCTCTTCGGGATGGTTGCCATATTGCCAAAATTGATATTTCTCATTTCTAGAATGGCTTCTACAAGCAAATTCAAAACGTTTTAACATCCAATCTTTTCTGCTTTCAGGTTCAGATTCAATGGTATCGAGAATCGTTCTTGCTGTAAATTTCTTAAAATCTCTTATTAAATCTGATAGTTTTCCGTTTTCTGATTGTACAACCATATGGATATGATTTGTCATAATTACATATCCATATAAATTCATTCCTTTGTTTTTAATACAAAAATCTAAACTTTCAATAACAATATCTTTATAAATTTTTCTTGAAAAAACATCAACCCAATCGACAACAGTTGCAGTAATGAAATGTGCTTTTGTTTGGTCATTTATTTGATATCCGTTTTCGTTCATAAATTTAATAATGTTTGTTTATTATGTTTCGCGATGCCGATAGCTATCGGTACCGACTTCGTGGATGTGTTCAAAGGTCTCCGACTTTCATTTGTAAATCTAAATTTGTATCTTTTTGAGCGGTCAGAGACCGCAACACACAATCACGAAGTCGGAGACTTCGCTTAACGTTAAAAAAACTTCGCTTTTATTTAAAAATCAGCATCGAATGTAATTTTCTGAGCTTCAACATCAGTATTCATAACACCAGCTTTTTGGTATTCGGCGACTTTTTTCTCAAAGAAATTGGTTTTGCCTTGCAACGAAATCATATCCATAAAATCAAATGGGTTTGAGGTGTTGTATTCTCTATCGCAACCCAATTCTACTAACAACCTATCGGCTACAAATTCTAAATATTGCGTCATTAATCCAGCATTCATACCAATTAAAGAAACTGGTAAAGATTCCGTTATGAATTCCCTTTCGATATTTAAAGCATCAACAATAATGCTTCTGATTCTTTCTTTTGGAACTTTGTTTACCAAATGATGATTGTGCAAATGCACTGCAAAATCGCAATGAACACCTTCGTCGCGCGAAATTAATTCGTTTGAAAAGGTTAATCCGGGCATTAATCCACGTTTTTTCAACCAATAAATCGAACAAAATGCACCCGAAAAGAAAATTCCTTCAACAGCAGCAAAAGCAATCAATCTTTCAGCAAATGATGGAGATTCAATCCATTTTAAAGCCCAATCGGCTTTTTTCTTGATGGCTGGAAAAACCTCAAGAGCGTTGAAAAGTTCAGTTTTTTCGGCTTCGTCTTTTACATAAGTATCAATTAATAACGAGTAAGTTTCTGAGTGAATGTTTTCCATCATTATCTGGAAACCATAAAAGAATTTTGCTTCTGCATATTGCACCTCAGATACAAAATTTTCTGCAAGATTTTCATTAACAATTCCATCTGACGCTGCGAAAAATGCTAAAATATGTTTTACGAAATAACGCTCGTCGGCATTTAGTTTATTGTTCCAATCGTTTAAATCTTGAGACAAGTCAATTTCTTCAGCAGTCCAAAAACTGGCTTCCATTTTTTTATACCATTCCCAAATGTCGTGGTGTTTTATTGGAAAAATTACAAATCGGTTTTTGTTTTCTTGTAAAATCGGTTCGATTGCTGTCATATAATTGGTTTTTTGAGTTCTAATTGTAGCAAAATTTTTACGATTTCACAGACTACAAAGATTGTGAATTTTTAATGAAAAAAGTAGTCAAACTTATTCACAATTGACAATAGTTTTTAACAACGAAACCGTTCGTCGGCTTTATTTGCATTTTATCATTTTACTGATAATCAATACTTTGAAAACGTAAAAATCGTTAAAGTATTGTGAAATAAGGAGATTAAAAATTTTGGAAAAGAATGATTTTATAAAATTTTATAGAATTTATTGATATTGATTTTATAAAAATTTAGGACACAATTGAAATTTGATTGATTCTTTGTAAATCGAAATTTTGAGAAAATAGATAAACATTAAGAAATTAAGTTGAATTAAGTATTTTTATAATCAATATTAACAATATTAGAATTAAATCAAATAAAATTATTTATTCTTCAATTCCTCGGCAACTTTTTCGAGTTCTAAATACCAATTTTCACCAAAGCGACGAATTAATGCTTCTTTTACAAATTTATAAACAGGAACTTCTAATTCTTGACCCAAAGAACAAGCAGGATCGCAAATATCCCATTTATCATAATTTACAGCCGAAAATTCGGAGAAATCTGTAATTCTAATTGGGTATAAATGACAAGAAACTGGTTTTTTCCAAGCTACTTCACCTTGATTATATGCTTGTTCGATACCACAAAGTGCGGTTTTGCCATCGAAAATAACGTAGGCACAATCTTTATTATTGATTAAGGGCGTTTCAAGAGTGCCATCAGTTCCAATTGTTGATGTTCCTTGCGCTTCGATTGCTGCAATTCCTTCTTTACGTAAAAATGGTTTAACTTTTGGATAAATTTCAGCAAGAATTTTGGTTTCTTCTTCTGTTAATGGTGCGCCAGCATCGCCATCGACGCAACAAGCGCCTTTGCAAGCCGAAAGATTACAAACAAAATCTTTTTGAAGAATATCTTCCGAAACGATAGTTTTTCCTAGTTGAAACATTTTGCGAATGTAGTGAAAATTGTAATATTTGTTTTTTTGGGAATAAGTAAATAATTTACTTATTTCTAAGCTTTTTTATTTTCCAAATCAATAGCATTATTTTTCTTCATTGCATTAAAATAAGCAGCTCGACTTAGTGGTTCATATTCCTCGGTTTCGCCTAGCATAACCAGTTTATCTGAATCAGTTTTTCTAAAACTGTAGTTGGCTAAATTTCCAGTTCTCGTGCAAACTGCGTGAACTTTCGTAACATATTCTGCAGTTGCCATTAGTGCAGGCATTGGTCCAAATGGGTTTCCTTTAAAATCCATATCTAATCCGGCGACAATTACTCGAATGCCTTGATTTGCCAAATCATTGCATATTTTTACAATTTCATCATCAAAAAATTGTGCTTCGTCAATGCCAACAACGTCGCAACCTTGTGCCAAAATTGCAATATTTGCAGCAGCAGGAACTGGCGTAGAGCGAATTTCGTTGCGGTTGTGCGAAACGACCATTTCTTCGTCGTAACGCGTATCAATCGAAGGTTTAAAAATCTCGACTTTTTGCTTAGCAAATTGCGCTCGTTTAAGTCTTCGAATTAATTCTTCGGTTTTGCCCGAAAACATCGAACCGCAAATGACTTCAATCCAACCAAATTGCTCTTTATGATTTACTGTGTTTTCTAAAAACATTTTTTGAAATTTCTTGCGCTAAAAATGAATAGTTTTTATTACTTTGTAACGGAAACAAAAATATTAAAAAACTTACGTTTTACTCACAATAATTTTAAAAGTTATGAAGAAAAGATTAGAAGCCGAATTAATTAGCATTGCACACAGAATTCTGAAACTAAAAAATCATTCAGAATTGAAGCAATTGCATTTAGAAACGCAAAGATTGTATGAAACTTTATCGGTTTTGAAATTTGTTGAAGAAAATATCAATATAATTCAGCCAAAAATCGATGTTAACGATGTTGAACAAAAACTAGAAAATTCATTTGATAAAAAAGAAGAAACAATTGCTGTTGCAAATGAAGAAGTCGTTGTTGTGCAAAATGTTTCCGCTGTAGCGAATGAAGAAATTGTAGAAGAAAATATTCCTACCTATAATAAAGAAGAAATCGTAGCAACTGAAATTGTCGAAGAAACATCTATTTTCGTAGAAGAAAATAAAAAAAATCTTGAAGAGGAAATTTTCGCAGTTGCAAATGACGAAATAGTTGAAGAAACAATCGTAAAAGTAGTGGAACCAATTTTTATTCCAGAATTCGAACCCGAAAACGAAGAGGTAAAATTCGACAAAAAGCCAGAACCAGTTCAAATTTCGTTTGATGAATTTAAATTTAAGGAGCCAATTTTCGAAAAAAAATCTGATGTAAAAGTGGAGAAACCAATAATTCTAAACGAAAAATTATCTCGTGGAATCAACATTGGTTTAAATGATAAAATTGCATTTGTAAAACATTTATTTGGCGACAGCAACGAAGATTACATTCGAGTTTTATCACAAATCAGCACATTTGACACTTATCTTGAAACCGTAAATTTTATAAATGATATCGTAAAACCAGATTATAACAATTGGAACGAAAAAGACGAATATGTTTTGCGTTTTATGGAAGCTGTTGAGAAAAAATTTGTATAAAACTTAAAAATGGGAAAATTATATATCGTTCCAACGCCAATTGGCAATCTCGAAGACATGACTTTTCGAGCCATTCGGATTTTGAAAGAAGCTGATTTGATTCTTGCTGAAGACACAAGAACCAGTGGAAAATTAATGAAACATTTCGAAGTCGGCACGCACATGCACAGCCACCACATGCACAACGAGCACAAAACCATCGAAAATATTATTTCAAGATTAAAAGCTGGAGAAACAATTGCATTGATTTCAGATGCTGGAACGCCAGCGATTTCTGATCCTGGATTCTTGTTAACCCGTGCTTGTGTCGAAAATAAAATCGAGGTTGAATGTTTGCCTGGTGCAACTGCATTTGTACCTGCATTAGTAAACAGCGGTTTGCCCAATGATAAATTTGTTTTCGAAGGATTTTTGCCTGATAAAAAAGGCAAGCAAACCCGATATTTGGCACTTGCCGAAGAAGCCAGAACAATGATTTTATATGTCTCGCCACACAAATTGGTCAAAACATTAATTGAATTTATAACCTATTTCGGCGAAGAACGACAAATTTGTGTTTCAAGAGAATTATCTAAACTTCACGAAGAAAACGTTCGTGGAACAGTTCGAGAAGTTTTGACACATTTCGAAAACAAACCGCCAAAAGGAGAAATTGTTGTTGTTGTTGCTGGGAAATCTGTGAAATAGTTTTTTGCTTTTTTAATACAAAAACAATATTTTAAAAGATTGATTTTTAATTAAACCATCAATCAAAACTACATCGATTTCGTATAAAAAAAACAATTTATTCACTTTGAATTGCTTTTTTTTGATTGGATTAACATTATATTTACAACTTAATTTAATCTAAAAATGGCAATTCACAGGTTGTATATAGATGAATTCGAAGCAATTAATTATTCTTTAATAGCTATTCATACCAGTTTAGAAGATTTTAGATTGGCTTATTTTGTAAATCAATCTTTGAATTTGAATTTAAAAAAAAACAAAAACGATATTTTTATTAATATTATAGAAGGCGAAAGCAATTTTGCAAATTTTGTTTTTGATGATTTAAAAAAAGATGTATCTTGGAATTTATTCGAAAATAAAAACGAAGTTAAAATAATTAATGATAACAATAAATTGGATTTATTTTCGAATTCGAAACTCGAAACTTCCAAAAAAGTATTTATGCTACCTGAATTTAAAAAAGTAGACTTCTTCTTGAAAATAATCCATCAAGACGAAATAGATGAAACCGAAATAGTAAACAATCTTAATACAATAGACAGAATATCAACAGTTTATTCGATAGAAATAAGTAAAATAAAAAATAAAAATAATTTAATTTTTTGATAAAAATGCCAACTAATAAAAAGACTAAAATTGTTGCAACACTTGGCCCCGCTTGTAGCACGAGGGAAGTATTAAAGAATATGATTGACGCTGGAGTAAATGTTTTTAGAGTCAATTTTTCGCACGCAGATTATGCAGACGTTAAAGAAAGAATTGAAATGATTCGAAGTTTAAATGACGAATTTGGATATACAACTGCCATTCTAGGCGACTTGCAAGGTCCAAAACTCCGTGTAGGCGTTATGAAAGAAGATGTTGTTGTTAATCCTGGCGACATGATTACTTTTCAAACTTCTGATGATGTTCCTGGAACTGCCGAAAGGGTTTATATGAATTACAAAGAGTTTCCGAGAGATGTAAATCCTGGTGAAAAAATATTACTTGACGACGGAAAATTAATGTTCGAAGCTGTCGAAACCAATAGAACAACCGAGGTTTTATGTCGTGTTATTCAAGGTGGTCCATTAAAATCTAAAAAAGGTGTAAACTTGCCAAACACAAAGGTTTCGTTGCCAGCATTGACCAAAAAAGATATTAAAGATGCTATTTTTGCAATCGAAATGAAAGTAGATTGGATTGCACTTTCATTCGTTAGAACCGCAGAAGATTTAATGGAATTGCAAGCACTTATTGCAGAACATTCTGACCATAAAATTCCTATTATTGCCAAAATAGAAAAACCAGAAGGTGTCGCTAATATTGATAAAATTGTTGCTTATTGTGATGGTTTGATGGTTGCTCGTGGCGATTTAGGAGTTGAAGTTCCTGCGCATGAAGTGCCGTTAATTCAGAAAAAATTAGTTAACCGTGCAAAAACGGCGAGAATTCCTGTAATAATAGCTACGCAAATGATGGAAACGATGATTACGAGCCTCACGCCTACTCGTGCCGAGGTTAATGATGTTGCCAATTCGGTTATGGATGGAGCAGATGCTGTAATGCTTTCGGGCGAAACTTCGGTTGGAAATTATCCAGTGCAAGTTATTGAGCAAATGACCCAAATTATTGAAGCAGTCGAAGATTCTCCATTAATTCAGGTGCCACAAAATACACCACAAGTTCGAACTAATCGATTCATTACTAAAACTATATGTCATCACGCTGCAATGATGGCCAATGTTATAAAAGCCAAAGCAATTTGTACTTTGACAAACAGTGGTTATACGGCTTTCCAAATTTCGGCTTGGCGTCCATCAGCTCATATTTTGGTTTTTACATCAAATAAAAGAATTTTGACACAACTGAATTTGCTTTGGGGCGTGAAATCTTATTTTTATGATAAATCAGTAAGTACTGATGAAACCGTAACTGATATTAACAACATTTCTAAAGAAAAAGGTTATGTCGAAAAAGGCGATTTCTTGATTAATCTTGCAGCAATGCCAATTATAGATAAAGGAATGGTTAACACATTAAGAGTTTCTGAAATTGAATAAGTTTCTGAATATATTTATAAAAAAATGCTTCTCGAAAAAAATTGAGAAGCATTTTTTTTATAATTATTCCTCACTCAAAGCATTCCAACCTCTTGCTTTTAAAGGGATTTTTGTGTCGGCACGAGTTATCAAATGTATTCCTTCTGATTCTTGAACCATGTGACCAATAATAGTAAAATTGGGGTTGGCTTTTATTTTATCGAAATCTTCCATTTTTATGGTAAATAATAATTCGTAATCTTCGCCGCCATTTATTGCCACGGTTGTCGAGTCGATATTAAATTCTTCGCAGGTAGAAATGAGTTGCGGATCTAGTGGCAGCTTGTCTTCGTAGAGATTGCAACCTACTTTGGATTGTTTACAAATGTGCATAATTTCTGATGATAAACCGTCAGAAATATCAATCATTGCCGTTGGTTTTATTTCGAGTGCGTGCAATAATGTTCGAACATCTTTTCGGGCTTCGGGTCGCAATTGTCTTTCTATGAGGTAAGTATATAAATCTAAATCGGGTTGCGAATTTGGGTTTACATTGAAAACTTGTTTCTCACGTTCAAGAACTTGCAAACCCATGTAGGCTGCGCCAATATCGCCAGAAACCACTAGTAAATCGGTTTGTTTGGCACCATTCCTATAAACCAATTCGGCTTCGTCGGCTTCGCCAATTGCAGTTATTGAGATGATTAATCCTTTTTGCGATGATGTTGTATCTCCACCAATTACATCGACGTTATACTCATTTGCAGCAGCGGCAATTCCTGAAAAAAGTTCGTCTAATGCTTCTAGCGGAAATCGATTTGAAACCGCTACCGATACCGTTATTTGTGTGGCTTTAGCATTCATGGCGCAAACGTCAGAAATATTGACCACAACAGCTTTGTAACCTAAATGCTTGAGTGGCATATATGCCAAATCGAAATGTACGCCTTCTATCAATAAATCGGTCGAAACGACTACTTTTTTATCTTTGAAATCCAGCACTGCGGCGTCATCGCCAATTCCTTTTAGGGTTGATGGTTGGTTGATTTTGAAATTTTTGGTCAAATGGTCTATTAGACCGAATTCTCCGAGTTGTGCTATGCTTGTGCGTTGTTGGTTTTTGTCTTCGATCATTGTGTTTGTTTGAAAGTGCAAATATACGAATAAATTTATCCTAATATTTTATCAACAATCTCAAGAAATTAACTTTTGTAACCAAAACAATAAAATGATATTCTGTAATTTTACAAAATGTATGCACTTGTTGATTGTAATAATTTTTATGCTTCTTGCGAACGTGTTTTTCAACCGAAATTCAACGGTAAACCCGTTGCAATTTTGTCGAACAACGATGGTTGTGTGATTTCTAGAAGTAACGAAGCCAAAGCAATTGGTATAAAAATGGGTGCGCCAGCATTTCAAATTAAAGACTTAATTCGTAAAGAAAATGTTCAAGTTTTTTCGTCTAATTATGCGCTTTATGGCGATTTGAGCAATCGTGTTATGGGCGTTTTAAGTCAGTTTACACCTAATCTTGAGGTTTATAGCATTGACGAAGCTTTCTTGAATTTTGATGGCATAAACGTTCAGGATTATCATAATTATGGCATTCAAATGAAAACTAGAATCCAGAAATGGGTCGGAATTCCGGTTTGTATTGGATTTGCCGAAACCAAAGCATTGTCGAAAGTAGCCAACAAAATTGCCAAGAAATTTCAAGAACGAACTTTAGGTGTTTATGTAATTGATAACGAAGAGAAACGGATTAAAGCCTTGAAGTGGACAAAAATCGAAGACGTTTGGGGAATTGGTCGCCAACAAGACAAGAAAGCAAAATTGCGAAATATTTTTACGGCTTATGATTTTACCTTGCCAGAACACGAAGCTTGGATTAAGAAAGAAATGGGAATTATTGGCATGCGATTAAAATATGAATTAGAAGGAAAATCGGTTTTGGATTTAGAACCCATTCCAGATCAGAAAAAAAGTATTGCTACAACCAGAAGTTTCCCAAAACAAATTTCGGAATTCGACGATTTGCGAGAACGAGTTTCAACATTTGCTAGTGTTTGTGCCGAAAAATTGCGTAAGCAAAATTCGTGTTGCCACACAATAATTGTTATGTTGGTTGTTGATAAACACAGCATTCAAACCTCGAAATATTATTTTAATATGGCAGTTACTTTGCCATTTGCATCGAATTCGACCTTGACAATATCTAACACTGCGATTGATATGCTGAAACAATTACATAAAGGAAACGAACATTTAAAGTTTAAAAAAGCAGGTGTAATCGTGACCTCATTGGTTGACGAAGACAAAAAACAGTTTCAATTATTTGATGAAGAAAACCCGAAACATTTGGCATTGATGCAAACAATGGATAAGTTGAATAAAAAAATTGGCGATAAAAAAGTAAAATTAGCCACACAAAACCTAAATTTGACTTGGAATATGAAACAAAACCATTTATCGAAAAAATATACTACTAATTTTAAAGATATTCTAGAAATAAAATGCCTGTAAATAAAAATCAAAAACTTACTTTTTTCATTCCGGATTTCGAAAGTGAAATTCGTATTCCGTTTATAAAAGAAGGTGTTTCGGCAGGTTTTCCATCGCCAGCAGCTGATTTTATGGAAATGAACATCGATTTGAATAAAGAATTGAGCGAAAACCCATTAGCAACTTTTTATATTAAAGTCAAAGGCAATTCTATGATTGATGCAGGAATTAACGATAAAGATGTTTTGGTTGTTGATAGAAGTCTGGAACCGCAAAACAACAAAATTGCAATTTGTTTCATAGATGGTGAATTTACCGTAAAACGCATTAAACTCGAGAAAGATTGTATGTACTTGATGCCAGAAAACCCAAATTATCAACCCATAAAAGTTACCGAAGAAAATCAATTAATTATTTGGGGAATTGTAACTTATGTGATTAAAAATTTATAAAAAAACATAATAACTTTAATTATCAGGTTTATCTATATTCTATTTTCTAATATTTAATCATTCAACTTTAAAACTGCCATAAATGCTTCTTGCGGAATTTCTACATTTCCGACTTGGCTCATTCTTTTCTTACCTTTTTTCTGTTTTTCGAGCAATTTATTCTTCTAAAGAACCACAAATATTTTCAAGATGATTTTTATATAATTTTCCGAAGTCACTACTTTTCAATAAATTATCGATATCAGTTTTTTCTATATTTAATGAATTATAAAAAAGCGTTAGGTTTTCTACAGAAAAGGCAAAACTGTTTTTTAAAAGACTAATTATTTTGTTAGGAATGTCAAGTCCTTTAGTTTTAGCATAATTATTTTCAATAAGTAAATCAACCATATTTTTAGTTAATGAATTTATTTCATTTTTATTTAAAGCATAAATGAGTCCTGTTATATAATAAGTGCTTTTTTTGAAAACAGGAAGTGAAACAATATAATTGTCTGAGTTTTCCCTTACCAAATCTCTTATAGTATCAAGTATTATAGATGATGTTAATAACTTACTACTTAATAAGTAAAGTTCTTCTACATCATCTAAAAATGAATTCTTATAAATTTTTTCATATTCTGTTTTTTGAAAAACTCTACTTTCTCCCATTCTAGAGCGAAGAGATTGTGCTGCGCCCATATAGACCGCTCTATATGCTAATGCTCCATTTGGCATACTAACTATCTTTCTTGTAGATGACAATTTTGCTTCTCCTTTTCTATCATATAAATAGTCAAACTCTTTAATTGTAGTACCAATTGCAATTTGTAAAGGGTCATTAGCTAATAAGGAATAAGTTTTTACAGCATTTTGATTGTTTGTAGCTTTAATTACATTTAATTTAAAATCAGCTTGTGATGAATCTATTTCATAAATTCTTACTAATATATTTGCTGGTTTGAAATTATCTTTTGTTTTTTCGTTATACTTCGCACTAAATAAAGCATTTACAGTTTGGCAACCATTAATAATTTGAAGGTTTTTTAGTTCTACATTTATACGACTATTTGCCTTTGGATTTCCTAAAACTATTTCATCGCAAATTATACTTATACCATTATTCATGTATGGAAACCAAATACTTTCAATATTTGTGATTGTATTTATAATATCTTTATTAACAGCACCTCGATCTCCTAAATAAAGTCTAATATTTTCCGCATAAAGTTGGTTATTATGATATTTATTTTGCAAACGAATAAATTCGTTAACATTGCACATTCCAATAAATACTCTTTTTGGAAGTCCTAAACTTGTTCTTCTACTATTATCTTCAAATCTAAACGAATGTTGTCCATCCAAAATAAAATCAATATTTTCCGAAACAACCCGAATTTTCCCATCTACTGCTAAATCAATGATGTCTTGTAAACCGTAGACTTGAATATTAAAACGATAAAGCTGCTTATCTTGTTCAAATCTACCTAAAACACTATTTATAGCATCATTATTAGAGCGATTAATACCTTGTGCATTGTTTATAAAGTGACAATAAACTGATATTTTACGACCTTTTTTTCCCAAAAATGATTGGACTTGTTGATCTATTTCATTTAAAACTGGATTCAAAAGAAAATCGTTATTTCTTAGTTCTGGATGAACGAATGTATCATTCATTAACGTTGTAAAATCCCTTAATTCTGTTGGAGAAGTTGCATTTTTTTCTGATTGATGAAGTTTGTATTGAAAAAGATGTAAATGTTTCTCGTTGGTAGATTCGGTTTCAATAAATGCATAAGCATCCAAAAGCAACTCTTGTTTTCCTGAAATTAATTTATCTGTAATTTGAAAGTTTTCGAAAAAGCCTTCTTCAAACAAATCCATTGCCAATGAAGCACTTAAAGCCATATATGAAATTTCATCACTCGCATCAGAAACATTTGTGGTGCTTTTTCCTGCGTTAACTGTAAAATGCTCGTTCATTCTTTTGAAATAATCAAGCTCTTTTTTTATTTCATCATTCAAATACATCATATTTATTAAATGTTTTAACTTTTAATCATTCAACTTTAAAACTGCCATAAATGCTTCTTGCGGAATTTCTACATTTCCGACTTGGCGCATTCTTTTCTTACCTTTTTTCTGTTTTTCAAGAAGTTTACGTTTACGAGAAATATCACCACCATAACATTTGGCAGTAACATCTTTTCTGAGTGCTTTTATGGTTTCGCGAGCAATAATTTTGGCTCCAATTGCGGCTTGAATCGGAATATCAAATTGTTGTCTCGGGATTAATTCTTTTAGTTTTTCGCACATTTTTTTACCAATATGATAAGCATTACTTTCGTGAATCAATGCCGACAATGCATCAACATTTGTAGCATTTAGTAAAACATCAAGACGCACTAATTTAGAAGTTCTGAGTCCAATTGGTGAATAATCAAATGAAGCATAACCTTTAGAAACGGTTTTTAATCTATCATAAAAATCGAAAACAATTTCGGCCAATGGCATGTCAAATGTCAATTCAACACGTTCGGTTGTCAAGTAAGTTTGATTGGTAATTACGCCACGTTTCTCAATACACAAACTCATTACGTTGCCAACAAAATCAGCTTTTGTGATAATGGTTGCCTTGATATATGGCTCCTCGACACGATCCAAACTTGATGGATCTGGTAAATCGGTTGGATTGTTGACAATCATTATCGTATCAGGATTTTTCTTAGTAAATGCGTGGTACGAAACGTTGGGAACAGTTGTAATTACTGTCATATCAAACTCGCGCTCTAAACGTTCTTGAATGATTTCCATGTGCAACATTCCTAAGAATCCACAACGGAAACCAAAACCTAATGCTGCCGAACTTTCGGGTACAAATACCAACGAAGCATCATTCAATTGTAATTTCTCCATTGATGAACGCAAATCTTCGTAATCTTCGGTATCAACAGGATAAATTCCTGCAAAAACCATTGGCTTTACATCTTCGAAACCAACAATCATATTGGTTGTAGGCGTTTTAGCATCTGTAACAGTATCGCCAACTTTTACTTCTTTGGCTTCTTTTATTCCAGAAATTAGGTAACCAACATCGCCAGCGGAAATTACGTTTTTCGGAACTTGATTTAATTTTAATGTTCCAATTTCGTCAGCAAAATATTCATTGCCAGTAGCCATAAATTTAATTTTTTGACCTTTTTTAATCTCACCGTTTTTTACACGAAAAATAACTTCAATTCCTCGAAATGAGTTATAATGTGAATCGAATATTAATGCTTGTAAAGGTTCGTCAACGTTGCCTTTTGGTGGTGGAATTTTCTCTATGATAGCTGCCAAAATATTTTCGACACCAAAACCAGTTTTTCCACTTGCGTGAATAATATCTTCGAGTTTGCAACCCAAAAGATCAATAATATCGTCCGAAACTTCTTCGGGATTGGCACTTGGCAAATCGACTTTATTCAAGACTGGTATAATCTCTAAATCATTTTCTAAGGCTAAATATAAATTCGAAATCGTTTGAGCTTGAATGCTTTGTGCTGCATCAACAATCAACAATGCGCCTTCGCAAGCAGCAATTGACCGTGAAACTTCATACGAGAAATCAACGTGACCAGGTGTATCTATTAGGTTCAAGATGTATTCTTGCCCTTTATAGGTATATTCCATCTGGATTGCGTGACTTTTTATGGTAATACCGCGTTCACGCTCCAAGTCCATATTGTCTAGCAATTGGGCTTTTTCTTCACGAGCGGTTACGGTCTGAGTTGCGCCAAGAAGTCTATCGGCTAGGGTGCTTTTTCCGTGGTCAATGTGTGCAATTATGCAAAAATTTCTAATGTGTTTCATTCTTCGAATTGTAATAAGTTGCAAATATAGTCAATCTTTCGGTTGCAAATCAATGATTAACGATTGTTGAGGGAAAATTGTTAAAATCTCTTATCTAAAAGTCTTGAATCTAAAATCTGAAATCTAAAATTCTTATACTATCTTTGCAAAAAATTTTCCAATTGATAAAAATAGGCGAAAATATTATTTTACCAGATTTCCCACTGCTTCTTGCACCAATGGAAGACGTGAGCGATCCTCCATTTCGCAGATTGTGCAAGCAACATGGTGCCGATTTGATGTATTCTGAATTCATTTCATCAGAAGGATTAATTCGTGATGCTATAAAAAGTCGTATGAAATTAGATATTTTTGATTATGAAAGACCTGTTGGAATCCAGATTTTTGGTGGAGATGAAGATGCAATGGCAATGTCAGCCGAAATAGTTTCTGCGGTAAATCCTGATTTGATTGACATAAATTTTGGTTGTCCTGTCAAAAAAGTAGTTTGTAAAGGCGCAGGTGCTGGAGTTTTGAAAGACATCGATTTAATGATTCGATTGACTAAAGCCGTTATTAGAAGTACCAATTTGCCGGTAACTGTAAAAACTCGTTTAGGTTGGGACGACAATTCTATTAATATCGACGAAGTTGCCGAACGTTTGCAAGATATTGGCGTTGCCGCACTTTCGATTCACGCGCGAACTCGCGCCCAAATGTATAAAGGTCATTCTGATTGGTCGCACGTTGCGAGAGTAAAAAATAATCCTAGAATTAAGATGCCAATTTTTGGAAACGGAGACATCGATTCGCCCGAAAAAGCATTGAAATTCAAAAATGAATATGGCGTTGACGGTATAATGATTGGTCGTGCAGCAATTGGTTATCCTTGGATTTTTGACGAAATAAAACATTTTTTTGAAACTGGCGAAAATTTAGCAAAACCGTCTGTTTCAGATAGAGTTGAAGCAGTAAGAAATCATTTGACTTGGGCAATGCAATGGAAAGGCGAAAGATTAGGTATTGTTGAAACTAGACCACATTATTCTAATTATTTTCGTGGTATTCATTCGTTTAAAGAACATAAACAAAAATTAGTAACACTAGATTCACCAGAAAATTTGTTTAAAACTCTTGATGAAATTCAAGAAATATATTCTGGATATGCATTTGTTTAATAGTTTTAAATAAAATTTATTTTCTAAAATATTAATCTTTATCATTTAGAAAACCAAGTTTGTTTCTTGTATCTAACATTTCAATTTTATTTAAAGTTGTTATAAAAATTCTTTCTTCTTTTTGTGGTTCAATTAGCGTGTTTCCTAAAAAATCGATTACTTGCGAATGACCAACATAATCAAGATTGTTGTTGTCTGCTCCGATCCTATTTACACCTATTGTATAACACATATTTTCTACAGCTCTGGCTTTTAGCAAAATATTCCAAGCATTGATTCTGGTTTTTGGCCAGTTGGCAACATAAATTAATATATCATAATTTTCTTTGTTTCTGGCAAATGTTGGAAATCGCAAATCATAACATATTTGTAAACAAATCTTGAAATTTCGAAATTCAACTATCTTTTTTTGATTTCCTGATATGTAAATTTTGTCTTCTCCAGCCAAAGTAAACAAATGCTTTTTGTCGTAAAAATCTATTTTTTCGTCAGGAAACACAAAAACCATTCGATTATAGAAATTGTTGTTTTCTGAAATGACCAAACTTCCAGTGATGGCACAATTTTTAGCATTTGCTAATGATTTCAATAATTGAATTGTTTTGCCATCCATTGTTTCAGCTACACTTTCAGGATTCATAGTAAAACCTGAGGTGAACATTTCGGGTAGCACTATTAGATCTACATTTTCTAAAATTGAATCAATTTTTTGCTCGAAATGTTTTCGATTTTTTGATGGGTTTTCCCAATGTAATTGGGTTTGAATTATTGCGGTTTTCATAATTTATCAAATAAATGAATTAAACTTTCTACATCAATTCGGCAAATTTTTTGAAGTTCTTGAACCGTTCCTTGTTCTATAAAATTGTCTGGAATTCCGATATTTTTTATTAAAATAGTTAACTTATTATTCAAAAAATATTGATTAATCGCAGAACCAAAACCGCCTAGAATTACGTTTTCTTCAACAGTTATAATTTGGTCATATTTCAGAAAAATTTGCTTTAAAATTTTAGTGTCTAATGGTTTTACAAATGCAAAATCGTAATGCGAAAAATCAGCTTTGTTTTTAGACTTAGCAATTGCTTCTGCAACATTATTACCAATAGTTCCAGTTGATAAAACTGCAATTCTTGAACCTGATTTTAGACATTTGGCACGACCAATATCGATTTTTTGATATTTTTGAAAATGACTTTGTTTCCAATCGACAACAACTCCGCGACCACGCGGATAACGAATTGCAATTGGATTTTTCAATCCTAACGAAGCTGTGTACAGTATATTTTGTAATTCAATTTCATTTAGCGGTGCGTGAACAAACAAATTTGGAATACAATTCAAGTAGGACAAATCGAAAACTCCGTGATGTGTTGCGCCGTCTTCGCCAATCAAACCTGCTCGATCTAAACAAAAAATAACTGGCAAATTTTGAATTGCTACATCATGAATCACTTGATCGTAAGCACGTTGCAAAAAAGTTGAGTAAATATTACAATAAACAACCATTCCTTGAGTCGCCATTCCTGCGGCTAAAGTTACAGCGTGTTGTTCTGCAATTCCAACATCAAATGCACGATTTGGAAATTCGTCCATCATTAATTTTAATGAACTTCCAGATGGCATTGCTGGCGTTATTCCTATAATTTTTTCATTTGCTTTAGCCAAATCAAGAATGGTCAATCCAAAAACATCTTGAAATTTCGGTGCTAAATTTTCATCGGATTTTAAATGAATTTTGCCTGTCGAAACGTCAAATTTTCCTGGAGCGTGGTATTTGACTTGATCATCTTCGGCTTGTTGCAAACCTTTGCCTTTGGTGGTAATTATATGCAGAAACTTTGGTCCTTTTATTTGCTTCAAGCGATTTAATTCTTCAATGATTTTAAAAATGTCGTGACCGTCTATTGGTCCTGAATAATCAAAATTTAAAGATTTTATAATGTTGTTTTCTTTTGGATTTTTTCCGTCCTTAACGGCTGTTAAATAATTTTTTAATGCGCCAACGCTTGGATCAATTCCGATTGCATTGTCATTTAAAATCACTAAAAGATTGGCATTGGTTACACCAGCGTGATTCAAACCCTCGAATGCCATTCCGCTAGCAATTGAGGCGTCTCCAATAACAGCAATGTGTTGTTTGCTTAAATCACCATTCAAATTTGATGCAATTGCCATTCCTAAAGCTGCCGAAATTGATGTTGATGAATGACCAACGCCAAAAGTATCATAAACACTTTCTGAACGTTTTGGAAAACCCGAAATGCCATTTAACTGTCGGTTTGTATGAAAATTTTCTCGACGTTCGGTCAAAATTTTGTGACCATAAGCTTGATGACCAACATCCCAAACCAATAAATCGTTTGGTGTGTCAAAAACATAATGTAATGCAATTGTCAATTCGACAACACCCAAACTCGCGCCTAAATGACCTTCTTTGGTAGCAACAATATCGATAATAAAATCTCTTAATTCTTTTGCTAAATCGGGCAATTGGCTTAGTTCGAGTTTACGTAAATCGGTTGGATTGTATATGTTTTCGAGTAATTGTTGTGACATATTACAAATGTACAAATTGAATTCGTATTTTCGCACAATGCTAGATATTTTTACTGACGAATATTTTATGAAAAAAGCCTTAATCGAAGCCCAAACCGCTTTCGATAAAGACGAAATTCCGGTTGGTGCAATAATTGTAATTGATAATAAAATAATTGCCCGAAGTCACAATTTAACAGAACTTTTAAACGATGTAACAGCTCACGCCGAAATGCAAGCCATTACTGCTGCAGCTAATTTTCTTGGTGGAAAATATTTAATTAATTGCACACTTTATGTAACTCTAGAACCTTGCCAAATGTGCGCTGGTGCATTATATTGGTCACAAATTTCTAAGATGGTTTTCGGAGCAACAGACCCAAATCGTGGTTTCTTGAATCTAGGAACCAAATTACATCCAAAAACTACAATTCTATCAGGAGTTTTAGAAAAAGAGTGTTCAGACTTAATGAAAATTTTTTTTCAAAACAGGCGAAATAAAAATTAATAAACTTTTAGAAAAATCTAAAAACCTAAAAATCAGTTTTTCATAAAATTTATCGTTAAAAACCGCTTTTTATCGCCAAAAGTACTGTTAACAAAACTTTTAACGCCTTCGTAAAATTTTATTAAAAAATAAATTACATTTACTACAATATTTGCATAATTTTTGTGTTAAATAATTAATTCTTAACTATTCCGAATCAGCTCCCTCTCCTTTGGAGAGGGCTGGGGTGAGGTCTTTAAATCCTTTACTATAAAATGAAAACAAAAAATCTTGTTTACTTGTTTCTTGCCATTTTTATTTTTCAGGCCTGTACCAAAAAATCACAAGCCAATTTCAATTCGAATTTTTCGTTATTTAAAGAACAAATTTCCAGTTTTACTTCTGGAATAGTTACTTCGCAATCTGACATTCGGGTCGTATTGGCATCTAATAAAAAAGACTGGAAAGTCAACCAAGTTTTAGACGATGATTTGTTCGAAATTTCGCCTTCGGTTTCAGGAAAAGTAGTGGCGCTGTCTGAAAATACAGTTGCATTTATTCCAGAAAAAAAATTGAAATCTGGAACCGAATATCAAGTTACTTTCAAATTGTCTAAAGTTGTCGAAGTTGCTAAAGAATTCGAAGATTTTAAGTTCACAGTCAAAACAATTGATCAAGATTTTTTGGTTACAACACAAGACATTCAGTCGTATAGTAAACAATATCAATATTTGAATTGCACAGTAAAATTTGCTGATAATATTGATTTCGAAGACGCAAAAAAACTAATTGAAGCCGAGCAAAATGGCGATAATTTAAAAATCAAATTTGATAAAACACAAACTTCTAAAACCGAATTTAAGTTTGTTATAGATAGTATTCAACGTTTTGAAAAAGAAAGTATTGTCGAAATTAACTACGATGGTGGCGATTGCGATATAGACCAAAAAGGTACGCTAGAATATACAATTTCTACAATTAATGATTTCAAGGTTATGAATGTCGAGATTCCTAACGAAATCAATAAAACATTACTCATCAATTTTTCTGAACCTTTAGAAAAAGGTCAAGATTTTAGTGGACTTGTTTCTATTCAAAACACCAAAGATTTAAGATTTTCAACTCAAGGAAATCTTTTAAAAGTCTATTTCAATAACGATAGAACTCCAGCAGAACCAACTGTTGTAGAACCAGCAGTTGCCGAAGAACCAACAGTTACTACTGAAAGTATAGCTGTAAATATTGACACAACATCAACTGTATCAACAACAGAATCTCCAGCCGATGCAGTAACCGAAGCCGTTTCTGCCGCAGTTGCAGTTGTCGATAGCGTTGCAACAACTACCGAAACGGTTGAAGCAGCAGCTGAACCAGAACAGCCCGAACAAGTTTTGACAGGCGAATTGTTACTTGAAGTCTTTCAAGGAATCGAAAGTCAATACGGCAATAAAATGAAGGAAAATTATTCTTCTAAAATTTCATTTGACCAAGAAAAACCCGGAGTTCGTTTCATCAAAAATGGAACAATTTTGCCAAGTTCTAACAATTTGAAATTGAACTTCGAAGCCGCAAATTTGAGTGCTGTTGATGTAAAAGTATATAAAATTTATAAAAATAATATTTTACAATTTCTTCAAGATAATGCGTTAAACGGAACACAAAATCTTAAAAAAGTTGCCCAGCCAATTGCCAAATCCACCTTAAATTTAAAAGGAAATTCATTACTGAATATTGGCAAATGGAATACATTTGCACTCGATTTATCTAAAATAATTACTCCAGAACCAGGTGCAATTTACAGAGTCGAATTCGAATTCAAAAAGAAATATTCATTGTACAAATGTCCGCCATCTGAAGATGATAATCCTAATAATGAAGAAGAAGAAATTGACGAAAACGATGTGAATTATTCTGGAAACTCTTATGATGATTACTATTACGACGATTATGATTGGTCGGAAAGAGAAGATCCATGTTCGAGTTCTTACTATTATAATGCAAAAATTGGAACCAACATTCTTGCAACCGATTTGGGTGTAATCGCAAAACGTGGCAACAATAAATCTTATTTGTTTGCAGTAAACAACATTGTAACAACCGAACCCGTAAGTGGCGCAAAAGTCGAAATTTTTAGTTTTCAACAACAAAGTTTAGGCATCGAAAGCACCAATTCCGACGGAATTGCCAATTTTCAAATCGATAAATTTGCTTATTTCGCAATTGTTACCCAAGGAGATCAATCGACTTACGTCAAATTAGATGATGGTAATTCGTTGTCAATCAGTAATTTTGATGTTTCGGGCGAAGAACTTCAAAAAGGTTTCAAAGGATATATTTATGGCGAACGTGGCGTTTGGCGACCTGGTGATAATTTGTATTTGTCATTTGTATTTAACGATGCTTCAAATAAATTACCCGAAAATCATCCTGTAAAGTTCAAATTATCTGATCCAAGCGGAAAAGTAACTTATGAAACGGTTCAGAAATCAAACGGAATCAATCATTATTCTTTCGTTGTGCCAACAAATGCAGAAGCTCCAACTGGAAATTGGGAAGCAGTTGTTACAGTTGGTGGAGCAAAATTTTACAAAAGCATAAAAATTGAAACCATCAAACCCAATCGTTTGAAAATCAAAAATAGTTTCAATAATGCCATTTTGTCATCGACTGTTCCGAGTATCAATAATTTGCAAGTAAATTGGTTAACTGGTTCGATTGCTAAAAATCTAAAAGTCGAAATTCAAGCCAAATTCACGCAACAGGCAACAACTTTTAAAGGTTTTGACAAATATGTTTTCGACGACGAAGTTCGAAATTTCAGCACAGAAGAAAGCAATATTTTTTCAGGAAAACTTGACGAAAACGGTCGAGCCAATGTAAACATTCAACCTAAACTGCAAGGTCAAGCACCAGGGTTTTTACGTGCTGCATTCATGACCAAAGTTTTCGAAGAAGGTGGCGATTTTAGTATGGATGTAATGTCGGCAACCTATTCGCCCTACAAAACTTATGTAGGCTTAAAATTACCAGAATTGTCCAAATATTCAATGCTTGAAACCAGAGTAAACAACCGTTTTGACATTTTGACTGTCGATGAAAATGGTCGACCAAAATCGGTTAAAAATCTTGAAGTTAAAGTTTTCAAAGTCGAATGGCGTTGGTGGTGGGATTCGTCTAATGATAATTTATCGAATTACAACTCATCAGAATCGACTACTTCGTTTAAAGATTTTACAGTAAACACTAATTCTAGTGGTCGTGGCTCGGTTGCATTTAAAGTCAATGACGAAGAATGGGGACGTTATTTGGTTCGTGTTTCTGATCCAAATGACGGTCACGCCACTTCGCAAACGGTCAATATTGATTATCCGTATTGGTCTGGAAAAACTAGAAATACTGATGCTGCAACAGCAAATATGTTGGTTTTTTCTACCGATAAAAAGAATTATGCCGTTGGCGAAAAAGCCAAAATATCATTTCCATCAAGTGAAGGTGGTCGAGCGTTGATTTCTATCGAAAACGGTTCAAAAGTAGTGCAAACAATATGGGTGAAATCTGCAAAAGGCGAAACCAAAGTCGATGTAGAAATTACACCAGAAATGGCTCCAAATGTATATTTTAACATCACACTTTTGCAACCACACGCATCGACCAAAAATGATTCACCAATTAGAATGTACGGAATTGTACCTGTCGAAGTTATCGATAAAAACACGGTTCTTGAACCTAAAATTGTTATGCCAGATGTTTTAAAACCTGAGCAAACATTCAACTTGAATGTAACCGAAAAAAACGGAAAAGCAATGTCGTACACCATTGCCGTTGTCGATGAAGGATTACTTGATTTAACACGTTTTAAAACTCCAAATGTTTGGGATAGCTTTTATGTTCGTGAAGCACTGGGCGTAAAAACTTGGGATATTTATGATGATGTAATTGGTGCTTATGGCGGAAAAATAAATCAGATTTTTAGTATTGGTGGTGACCAAGATTTAGGTGGAGGAAAAGCCAAAAAAGCCAATCGATTCAAACCAGTTGTTGTTTATCTTGGCCCATTCGAATTAGGTGCAGGCGACAATAAATCACATCAAATTAAATTACCAAAATACATTGGTTCAGTTCGAACTATGGTTGTTGGTGCCAATGCTAAAATGTCGGCTTATGGAAGTGTCGAAAAAGCAACGCCAGTTCGCAGCCCTTTAATGGCGTTGGCTACGTTGCCACGAAAAATTTCTCCATCAGAAAAAGTGACTATTCCGGTTGAGATTTTTGCTTTAGAAAATCAGATTAAAAATGTTCAAGTTCAAATAAAAACCAATAATGGCGTTCGTGTGGTTGGACCAACAACTCAGAATTTGACTTTTACAAAACCAGATGAAAAAATGGTTTATTTTAATCTTGAAGTTGGTAGCGCAACTGGAATCGGAAAAGTGCAAATTATTGCGACTTCTGGAAAAGAAAAATCGACTTATGATGTAGAAATCGATATGACGAATCCAAATCCTGTGACAAATACATTTACAGACATTATATTAGAACCGAATTCGACCAAAACAATTTCGTTTACACCATTTGGCATTTCTGGTAGCAATTCGGCAAAATTAGAAGTTTCGAGCATTCCATCAATCAATTTCAATAGTCGTTTGCAATATTTGATTCAATATCCGCATGGTTGTGTTGAACAAACTACATCGTCGGTTTTCCCACAATTGTTTTTGGCTGATGTTGCCGATTTAGATGCTACTCGATTGGTATCTATTCAGAAAAATGTTGGCGCAGGAATTCAACGTTTAAGCGGATTTCAATTGTCAAATGGTGGATTTGTATATTGGCCAGGCAACACAACTGCTGACGATTGGGGAAGTTCTTATGCTGGTCATTTCTTGCTTGAAGCTGAGAAAAAAGGTTATGTTTTGCCAATAAATTTCAAACAAAAATGGATATCTTACCAACAGAAAGAAGCTAAAAGATGGCGATTTGAACAAAGATATGGTAATGATTTTGCTCAAGCATATAGGTTGTACACTTTGGCATTGGCCGAAGCACCAGATTTATCGTCAATGAACAGATTGCGAGAAACTGTTGGCATTTCGAACGAAACCAAATTACGTCTCGCTGCAGCGTATGCTATGTCGGCACAAAAACAGGCTGGTTTATCTTTATTAATGAAAACTTCGATTGACGAAGATGAAAATTATAACGGTTATTATTATTACTACGGTTCTTCGGATAGAAATCGTGCAATGGCTCTTGAAACATTGATTTTGTTGGGTCAAAAGCAAAAAGCATTTGCAACAGCGGTAAAATTAGCCAAGCAAATGTCGAGTAATAGTTATATGAGTACGCAAACAACGGCATATTGTTTATATGCAATGTCGAAATTCGCTCAAAGTAATGGTAGCAAAGGCATTAATATTTCGTTTGCAAAAGATGGAAAATCTCAAGCCATTAATACGCTAAAAACTTTTGCAGATAGAAGTTTAGTAATAAAATCTGGAGCAAACGGAGTTACAATCAAGAACAATAAAAATAACACAATTTATGTTCGTATAATAAATTCTGGAATTTTGCCAATTGGTCAAGAACAAGCAATTTCGAGCGATGTTGTAGCAAATGTAGTTTTCAAAAATCGAAAAGGAACAACAATAAATGTCGCTAAAATTGCACAAGGAACAGAATTTATTGCCGAAGTAACAATAAAAAGTTTAAAAAATGAAAGAGTAGAAAATATTGCACTTACGCAAATTTTACCCTCTGGATTCGAAATTGTCAACACAAGATTCACCGATTTTGGCGATGCAACCAACAATATCGCTGATTACATCGATATTCGTGACGACAGAACCAATTTCTATTTCGGTATGAAAGGCAATGAAACCAAAACATTTAGGATTTTGTTAAATGCTAGTTTCCTCGGGAATTATTACTTGCCTGGATTGCAATGCGAAGCCATGTATGACAATACTTTCTTGGCAAGAACCAAAGGTTTTTGGATTGAAGTTGTAAAGTAAATTTTATAATTAATTTAATGAGTTTTGCATATCTGAACTGGTATTTAAAAAACCAATTAAGTGTAGTTAAAAAAGAATGGCAATAGAAAGAATAATATTAGGAATCGATCCTGGAACTACAATTATGGGTTTCGGGTTGATAAAAGTTGTAAATAAAAAAATGGAATTCATTCAACTCAACGAATTGATTTTGAGCAAGTATGACAACCATTATCAGAAATTAAAAGTTATTTTCGAACGCACAATCGAACTAATCGACACACACAATCCGGATGAAATTGCAATCGAAGCACCATTTTTTGGAAAAAACGTTCAATCAATGTTAAAACTCGGTAGAGCACAAGGCGTTGCGATGGCAGCTGGTTTATCAAGAGATATTCCGATTACAGAATATGAACCTAAGAAAATAAAAATGGCAATAACAGGTAACGGAAATGCTAGTAAAGAGCAAGTTGCCAAAATGTTACAACAACTTTTGGGATTAAAAACATTGCCCAAAAATCTAGATTCAACTGATGGTTTGGCGGCTGCCGTTTGTCATTTTTTTAATTCTGGAAAAGTGGTTGGAACAACAAGTTATTCAGGTTGGGATGCATTTGTAAAGGAAAATGAAAATAGAGTGGAAAAATAATGAATATTTAATAAATAATTTTTATATTTGATAAAAATTATTTATTGTTTAAAATTCTGATAATCAGTATTTTAAAATTTAATTTATGAATTTAGTACAATCTTTTTTTATTGATAGAGGTTTTGATTTTGAACAAAGTTTAAAATCGGCTAATGATTCTATTGAAAAAAATGAGAGTCTTTCAGAAATTTTAAAACAAAATATTTTTATCTATTCAAGCTCTCCACAACCAAGAACTTCTTTTTATGTTTTAACAAAGGAACTAAATTCAGATGAATTAAATGACTTTAGAACATTTGTTTGGAATGAAAATAAAGTTGATTTGTTTTTTGTTTTAGAAAATTCAATTGAATCTGAATTATTTGAAAATTTCGGATTTAACCTTTACTATGCAAAATCTTCTCCCAAATTGCCTTTGTCTCAAATTAGAGTTGGATATTTTTCGAATAATGAAAAGGATATCAAAAAATTAGAACATATTAATAAATGGCAATTTGATAGTGGTGCTTTTTGGTTAAATTATAGTAGTTTTTTATATAAGATAAAAAAAGCAAAAAGTATTGATAAAGAATTAATAACTACACTTAAAGCATTAAAAAATGGTTTATATGATTTAATTCAAGATGAGAAAAATGTCCAAGCTTTAATTGACAGAACGTTATATATAAAATATTTAGAAAATAACCATATAATTAATTCGGCATTTTATTTGCATTATTTTAAAAATGCAAATTTAAATTTTAAACAACTATTAGAAAATAATGATGTTGAAAGTATCAATAAATTATTTGGAATAATTAATGAGATTTTTAATAATTATTTATTTCAAACTCCTGAAATTGAAATTAAATATCTTCAAAAAGCTTGTGAATTAATTTCTATTTCACTTTCTAGAAATATAAATGATGATCAATTGCGTTTGTTTGATTATCAATTCAATATTTTACCTGTTGAGTTCATTAGTTATATTTATGAAATTTTTCTTGAAGAAAAGTCAAATTCAGATGGAATTTATTATACTCCAAAAAAACTGGCTCAATTAATTGTTGATGATGTAATTCCAGAAGGTAAAATTGGAACTGTACTGGATCCAGCTTGTGGTTCAGGAATGTTTTTAATTATAGCATTTCAAAGATTAATTGAAAACTCAAATTTCATATCCACAAATATTGAAGAAATTATTACATTTAGGATTAAACTTTTATCTGAAAATATTTTTGGAATAGAAAAACAACCCATCGCACATAGATTTACTATATTTTCTTTATCACTTCAAATTTTTAAGGATTTACCACCCGAAAAAATCAAAATCTATATTGCCAATAAACTAATTAAAGAGGTAGATATTTTGCTTTTCAGAAAAAATTCTTTCTTTGACAACATTATAGACGGAAATTCATTAAGTATTGAAAACAAAACATTTGAAGACAAAAAGTTTAATTATATTGTTGGGAATCCACCTTTTTTTGAAATAAAAGAGTTAGAAGGTTTTGAAAATGAAAATAAATTTTTGAAAGATTATGAAACTAATTTTTCAGGTAGAACATTTAAAGCGAAAGACATCATTGGAGACAAACAAATATCACAATGTTTTTTATTAAAGATAAAAGATTGGAGCGATATAAATACTCGTTTTGGTTTTGTAGTAAATAATTCTAACTTCTATGGCAACGCTAAAAATTTTCAAGAGTTTTTCTTTGAAAACTATCAATTAGAAAAGCTTTATGAACTTTCGAAATTGAAGAAAATCCTATTTGAAAATGCAAATGCAAGTGTTAATGCTTTAATATTTAATAACAATTCTGTTGATGGTAATTTTGTTAAATATTACCCAATAGAAATGGGTTTGTTTTCTGAAAAACCCTTTGAATTATTGATAATTAATGAAGATAAAGCATTTGAAATAAATCAAAATGATATTCTTATTAATAAAATTAAGTTGAGAGATTATTTGATTGGAAATGATTATGATTTAAATTTTATATTGAAATTCGAAAATCATAATAAAATGAATGAATTATTGGAAAGTCAAAAAGAAAGTTATCAAGGATTAACAAGAAAAAGTAACAAAGAAATTTTAGATTATTTTAAAATTGTTCCTATCGAATTTAAGAAACTCTCTAGACAACAAAAAACAGATATTCAAACCAATTATGATTTAGAACAATACTCAAATTTAACTAGCAATAATTCCTTCAGCACCCCATTCTTATATAATTATTATCACATAAATAATTTTAAAATTGAAAAAGTAGATGGATATATTAATTTAAAGTCAATTAATAAAGATAATTTTCAAAGACATAGAAATGTTTCAATTTTTAAAGGCGAGAAGATTATTTTTACACGAGTTGGTAATAATATTAAAGCAGTTTTAGTAAATGATTGTGTTTTTTCGGTTAATATTTTTGGTGTTAAAGTGAAAGAACAAAAATATAGTAAATTGATTTTAGCATTGTTAAATTCAGACTTTATAAATTATATTATTAACATAAAAGACAAAATAAGAATTGATGATAACTTTCCAAGAATTGATATTAAAAGCATAAAAAACATTCCAATACCGAAAGATTTGGATGAAGATTTAGTTGCTGAGATTTCAAAAATTAGCAATGATTTAAGTACAAGTAAGTATAACTTTGAAGGAAAAAATAAAGAAAAATTGAACAATTTAATTTTTGATTTATATGACCTTTCCTTTCTTGAAAAGCAAAGGATTAGAGATTATTTTATTACTAAGGCAACAATTAAAAAATCTGAATTAGCAAATTATAAAGAAGCATTAAAAGATACAATTGAAGTCTATTTTAATAATACAATTGATATTGAATCATATGATGAAAGTCTTTTTAATCTAATTGTAGTTAAAATAAATATAGGAAGTAATAATAACAATCCATCGCCTAAAAAAACTACTCAATTTATTTTGAATGAGATTTTTGAACAAAACTCAAATGATAACTTTTTAGCATCTCAAGAAAAAATATTTGGAAAAGATTGTA
>JAYTMQ010000168.1:0-9192 GCA_043728355.1 Bacteroidota bacterium | reverse complement strand
TTTTATTTCCTGCAACAACATACCACAAACTATTTTGCAAAGGTGCTGGAGTAGTAAAATATTTTGTGAAATTGATGTTTTGTTTCTCTAAGTCATTTTTTACATCAATGTCAATTTTAATTTTTATGGCAATACAAACCAATAAATAAACGCCAGTAGAACCCAGTCCAAGTTGCCATATTTTCCTGCGATAAATCGTATTTTTTCGAAAATAAATAAAAGCCAAACAAGCCAATCCAGACCATATAGAAAACAATGGATCTACAACATAAATCATATTAAAAGAAAATCGTTTGTGACTAAAAGGCTCTAACCAACCAACCCCGTAATTGTTAAAAGCATCTATAAAAATATGAATAAAAATAACGCTTCCAAAAAACAACATCCATTTTTTTATTCCAATATTATGTGGTCTGTGCCAACGTTCTGCAAGCAATGCAAAAACAGGAGTAATAATTATACAAAACAAAAAAGAATGAGTAAATCCGCGATGTGCCAATAAGTTAGAGGAAGTATCCATCCAAAACGAGGCAACGAAATCTATATCAGGAATACTTTGTGCCAATGCGCCCCACAACATTGCTTTCTTGCCAAGTTGTTTTCCTGCAAATGCTTCGCCCATACAGGCGCCGAGTGCTATGTGCGTGAGTGAATCCATAATTAGCCCCTCCCCAGCCCTCCCCGAAGGGGAAGGAGCCGAGATATTAAATATTTATATTAGATTTAAAAATCATTTCAAAATCAACGCTTTCAAATTTACTAACACCAAATCTGAAATCGTTAATCTACAATCTACATTCATAAATCCTTAAGTTCCTTCAATAAATTGTTTAAATCTAATGCAGCAGAATACATTACAATTGTGCCATCTTCATTGTAAAGCCATTGCTCTTTTGGCCTGTCCCAATACAATTCAACGCCATTATTGTCAGGATCATTCAAATACAACGCCTGCGAAACACCGTGATCTGCTGCGCCAGAAAACGGATAATCGGCTTCGAGAATTCTGTTATAAATAGTTGCCAAATCTTTTCGAGTTGGATATAAAATAGCGGTGTGAAACAAACCAACACCTTTTTCGTGCGACAACGGAAAATTTTTGCTGTACCAAGTATTCAAACCAATGTGATGATGATAACCGCCAGCAGAAATAAAAGCGGCTTCTGTGCCCAACATTGTTGTAATTTCAAAACCCAATAAATCGCAGTAAAATTCTAGTGAACGTTCAAGATTTGATACTTTCAAATGCACATGACCGATGCGCGTTTGGGTTGGGATTTTATAATCTGTTTTCATCTTTTATAAATATTTCTGGTTTGTGGTAATAAAGCAATGATAATCATCGGAATAGCATACAACATATAAAACGTTTGTAACCAACCAACACCTTGAATATAAATGGTTTCGACTTGAATCCAAATAATCAGTGCGAATGCAATATAAATACTGAATGTCCAAGCCCAATGCATATCAGAAAATAAATTAAATCGTTCTGCAAACGTGGAAACTGGTTTTTTAATTAATGCAAATACAATAAAAAGTGGAAAAACACCCAATATGATAAATAAAATAATGCCAGGAATTAAGAAATTATCGAATGGCGAATTTTCTAATAGTGACAATGGCAAACCACCAAGCAATTTCCCTGATGGCGAAATTATTAAAGTTAAACCGCCACCAAAAGCACTTAATCCAAGAAATGAAAGTAAGAATATGTGAATATTTTTTGCGGAAATTGATATCATAATTTATTGTTTAAAATTCTGTAAATCCATCCTGAAATTATTATTATAAAAAAAGTTGTATAAATTTTTTTGTTGTATTTTGCTAACCAATTGGGCAAATAAATGTCAAAATTTTCTTTATTTGAGTTTGAATATTTTTGAGCAATTATGGTTAATGGACACATCATTTTGAAAAACAATAGCACTACAAATTCTAAAGTTATAAGCCCAATTCCTATCCAAATAAAGTTATCAATTTTATTAAAAATTACTTCGTAAGCCATAAAAAATAATATTACATTAAAAAATATCCAAATGATAGTGTGGATAGTTTTTATTAGAATTAATTTAAATTGGTTATTCATTTTTTAATTTCTCATTACTCACTTTCAATAATTTTATAATTGTAAATAGCAATTTTTCTAAATTTCTTGATACACTTCCTCAAACGAAATTCTCATTCTTTCTCCCCAAACGCCTTGTTCTTCTCTAATTCCACATGATACAACCATATTGATTTCTGCACCATAAGGCAATTTTAAAATGCTTTTCACTTTTCTACTATCAAAACCTTCCATTGGGCAAGTATCATATTTTTCGTTTGCCATTGCCAACATAAATGTTTGCGCAGCCAAAGCACAGGTTTTATGCACTACAACACGCATATCGTTTTCAGAAACTTGGTATACAATTGGTCTAAAAAGCCCAACGATATTTACTATTATTTTTCTGATAAATCCGAAAATTCCAAAAAAACGAAAGTACAAAAATGGCATTATTCGACCGTAATACATTTTCCAACTTTTTATTCTTTTTTCTTGTTTTAATGTTGAACTATTTTTTATCACATTTTGAGTTTCTAATTCCATCATTGCTTTTGCTCGTTTACGATACAAATCTTGCCTTGTAACAAAAACCACCATTTGTTGCGCAGTAGTTGCCGATTCTTGACCTAAACAAGCAATGGCTAATTTTTTCAGCATTTCAGGATCTGTGAAATGGTAAAACTCCCAAAGTTGCATATTGCTGCTGTTTGGTGCTAAAGTGGCTAATGCAATACAATGTTTTACTTTATCTGCATCAATTGGCTGCTTTTTGTAATGTCTTACTGAACGCCTGTAATTTATTATTTCTTCTAAAGTCATTATTATTTGTATTTAATTTTTAAAAGCATTTTATTTCTATAAACCAACAAAAAAACCGAAATCAAACTTGCCACAATCAAGCCAGAATCTTCTAAAATCCCAAATTGAAAAACGGCAGTAAATCCTATAAGTGACCAAAAAATAGGAATTATTAAAATCCAAATCGGGCATTTTTTTTGATTCAATAACAACATTCCAAAAGTGAATATTGTTGTTGGACAAGGCAAACCAAATGTTGGCGAAAACGGATAAATGTGACCAAAACAATATCCTAAAATCGGATAAATAATCATTGCAAAAACTATCAAAATCATTCCTATAATTCCATAAATGTTTTTTTGAAATTTAAATGAAAATTTATTTTTAAAAAAACTAAAAACTAAAAATAAAATTCCTTGAACTATAAATAAACTGCCAAATAAATAAGCCAGTTTATTAATTAACGAAAAGAAAATAATATGATAAACAATTCCCATCCATAACCAAAAAAATGCCATTATTAAATTGATAAATCTATTCGATTTTTGATTGGGTTTTATGGTCGAATAAATGATTATAAAACCCAATAAATAAAATAAAATATGCATCGGAAAAACTGCTTCATTATATTGTTTGAATACTTCCAAAAATTGTTCTGATGTAAATGGTATATTCATAATTTACTTTGTCAAATTATACCCAATATCCTTCAATTCAAAAGTGGCATACGTAAAATCACCATCTGGATAGGAATAAATCGCTTCGGCATAACTGGCAAGTTTATATCCGTTTATGGTTTTGTAATCCCGCAAAGGTGTACTCCATTTTAGTTTCACGGTTTCGCCATTTTCGACCAAAGCAGAACGATCTTCCGAAACAAAATTTATCATTTCGCCTTTATCATTAAAATACAACCAAGCCGAAATGGTTATTCCATTGTTGGTAAATGATGCTTTAACTTTATTTTCTTCCACTTGTAACCATTCAATTCGTTTGTCAATCAATGTAGCTGGTGCCATGCAACACATATCGTTAAAAAAAGTGACGGTTTCCGATTCATTCATGACTGCACCTTTTTGAAATTCTACTTTAAATACCGACAATAATCGAATATCCATATAGGCAATTCCGTTTTTGAAACAATGAAATCCTGCAACTGGTAAACCTTTCATGGTGGCATCGAGATAAAATAATCGGGTTGGCATTGGTATAAAGTTGTATTGTTCAGATGTGAGATACATCCATTCTTTCTTTTCGTGGCTTCTAATTTTTCCAGAAAAATCTATTCTAAAATTGTTAACTATTGGTTTGTTGAGACAACCTGCATAACGAATGTATTTTTTGACTGGCTCTGGCAAGTCTTTAATACTATCTTCTGAAAGTATGGTTTTTGGCAAATTTTTAGTTTGTTCAAAACCAATTTTCACTTGTTTTTTATATTCATTTTTGAATTTTATTTGAAAAAAACCAATAATTATTACCAACAAAATAATCACGTTGGCAATTGTTCCAAATTTCGCATCTTGCCAATTGTTGAAAATTAAAATTTGTGATAACAAAACGGCAATCAAACCAAAGTAGATCCAACTGTCTTTTTTGAACAAGTATAGAGCGAGACAAACTATGAATAAAGTGGCAGTGCCAAACCACAAAATGCCCATTGGTTTTGAAATTTCTTTGGTCAATTGACTAAAATTTCCGTATCCGAAAGCCTTTGCAAAACCCATAAAATGGATTAATCCGTGAAAAAGTGTAACGAAAATGAAAATATATTTTATCATAGTTTCATGATTTTATTTTTGTTGTTCGCCCAATTCTTCTGCTTCTTTCAGCCACTTTTTTCGTTTGGTTTCGTCAGATGATTTTATGGGTGAAAAAACTTTTATTTTCACAGGTTTGATACCACAAAATTCCAACACTCCAATGCGCATGGCATTGTGTCCGGCACTTCTATTTATCAACCAATAATACCACCACGGCGTGTCCATCGTCACAATCAATCGTGCGGTTCGGTGCTTTAATAGTTTAACCCAAAATGGCGAATTTTCTCGGTAATGAAATGCAAATCCTGGTAGAAAAACCCGATCTATAAATCCTTTCAACAATGCTGGCATAGTCGCCCACCAATTTGGATAAACAAAAACCAAATGATTTGCCCATAAAATATCTTGTTGCATTTTAACCAAATCGGGTTCTAATTCTGATATTTTTCTGTAACCATAAGTCAAAATTGGATTGAATTTCAAATCAATTAAATGAACCAATTTAACGTTTGCTCCAGATTTATAAGCACCCATTTTGTAACTTTCTGCTAATGCAAAACAAAAACTTTCTTTATCAGGATGACCGTTTATTATTAAAATATTTTTCATCATATTGCAATTTAATGTTAATAATTTACGATTCTAAAAATTCAATTAAATCACTATTTAATTTATCTTTATCAGTATAAAACAAACCGTGTGGCGCATCATCGTAAATTATATATTTATTGTCAACAATTAAATCTGCTGTTTTTTCTGAAGAAATTTCTATTGGAACAATTTTGTCTGCATTTCCGTGAATTATTAATGTAGGCACTTTAATAGTAAGCACTTCTTGTCTAAAATCGGCATTCGAAAAAGACTTTGCACATTCTAAACTGGCGTGTGGTGATGCAAAAGAGGCAAGCATTCTATAATATTCGAGCAATGGATTGCTAATAGCATTATTAATGAAATTTACACCAAAAAAGTTTTTGCCAAAATCTTCTAAAAAAGCAATTCTGTCCTCTTTAATTGCGAGTTGTGTTGCCTCATTTTTTTCTGGTGATCGACCTTCTGGATTATCTTCACTCTCAGCCAAATATGGAACTACCGATGATATTAGCACTACTTTTACAACATTTGCGCCAGCGTGTCGGCTGAAATACCGAACCACTTCGCCACCACCCATAGAGAAACCTACCAAAGTGATATTTGTTAAATTTAATTGGTCAATTATTGCTTTTAAATCATCGGTTAATGTATCATAATCATAGCCATTCCAAGGTTGAGAAGATTTTCCAAATCCACGACGGTCATAAGTTATTACTCTGTAATTATTGGATACCAAATTTTCGATTTGATATTCCCACATTTCGTTAGAAAGTGGCCAACCGTGTATTAAAATTACAGGATTTCCGTTGCCATAATCCTTGACATATAACTTTACGTTTGTTGCGGTTTCTATAAATTTATCCGTGAATTTTTCTTTTGCTGAATAAATTAAATTATTTGTTGAAACTGTCTGATTAAATTGTTTATTTTCCATTTTTTTTATGTTTATTGTTATTTTTTTTATTATCAAACTATAAAATAATTGGTCCTACTTTTTTGAGATGAGGTTCTAAATTTTTGTTTAGTAAAAAAATAAATCATGATGCTAATAACTGACGAAAAAAAGCACCAAACCGATAGAATGTAATTTTCGTAAAATAATTGAGTAATTATGTATGAAATAAGTATTGTAATTCCTAAAACCCACATTCGTTTTATATGCGAAAAAAAAGGTGGTGCTATTGTTGCTAATGCATACAGAAAAATCCAAAAATTATTCATTAAATCAGAATATTCAAGAATGTAATTTATATGATGACCATCTATTTTAGCACTAACATTATAAGTGGTTATGCAATATGCCAAATAAAAACTAACAGTAATTCCGATGGCTACTAATATTTTTTGAAAACTTTTTATTGTAGTACTTTTTTCTATTAATAAAATAGCAATTGGAACCCATAACGGCCATAGAATATGAGCAAAAAATAAATATATGTAAGTTGCAATTTTCTGCAAAACAAAATAATTAGTTTCAGGAATAGTTAGCCACAAAATTCCTTCGGCAAATTGTTGTACGCCAAAAATAAACGGAATACTTGCAAAAAGTAATTGCGATTTATTATTTGTTTTTTTTATTGTTGCAATTCCAATTGCTGTAAGCACAATGCCCGCCGTAAAACTTGCTTCTACTGAAAAACACATATTATTAAGTTTTAGTTTTTATTCAATATTTGTTTAAATTGTAATTGTTTAAAAAATTAAACCCTACTTTTTTCAACTTCATCAACTTCAACAACATTAAATATTGGTTTGTGATTTACCTTTAAGTTTAAAGAATTGGCTACAAAACAAAATTCATTGGCTTTTTTGTGTAATTCAATAGCTTGTTCAACCATCGATTTTTCAGTAATAGTTATTGAAGGATTTAGGGTTATCGATGAAAATTTTCCGTTTCCATCTTCGGTTTCTTCTAATACTGCTGTGGCATTATCGACATAATCGGTGACAATAATTTTGTTTTCGGCGCACAGGTGCAAATACCAAAGCATGTGGCAAGATGAAACTGATGCCAACAAAAGTTCTTCGGGATTGTGTTTGGTCTTATCGCCACGAAATTCAGGATCAGATGAGCCTAAAATATCGGCTTTATTCTCGATTTGAATGTTGTAACTTCTTTCAAAATCTTTGTAATTAGAAGTTCCTGTTCCTTGATTTCCTGTCCATTTTACAGACAATTTGTAATTGTGTAATGTGTTCATAATTTAATTTTAAGTTTTTTATTTAATCCTTCGGCTTCGCTCAATGCAATGGCAATAGCTTGTTTTGGGTTGGTTACAACGGTTTCGGTTTTACCAGAATGCAAATCACCTTCTTTGAATTCGTGCATTACTTCGGCAACTTTTGCTTGATGTGGCGATAGTTTTTTCTTTGAAGGTGTTTTTTTATTGGTTTCCATAATTCTATTTTTAAATAATAAATTTAGAATATTAAAACCAACAATTGTTTCATAATCATTTGTATATATTGTAAAATTACTAGATTTTTTAAAAATAAATATTTCAATTATAAATATTTCAATTAAAAAAACACTATTTTTGAAATGATAAATTATTACTTGCATTAAAATAATATTCCCTAAATATTTTAAATTAAATGCATTAATTATAAAGTAATAAGAAGAAATAAAAATCCCTATTTATTTTCGTCTGACAATTAAATTTAAAAGATTTCTTATACATGAAAACTATTCTTACAAGTAAAAAATCTATTTCAATTATGGAAGAAAGTGAATTTCGCTTTCACGAATTAATATATTCCTCGCCAATTGCGATGGGCATTTTAAAGGGTAAAGATTTAAAAATTATAATTGGCAATGAACCAATGTTAAAAATTTGGGGCAAAGGAAATGAAATAATTGGTAAAAAATATTTCGATGCTTTACCAGAACTTAAAGCGCAAGGTCAAAAAAAAATATTCGAACAAGTTTATAAAACAGGTGTCTCTTTTAATGCTAATGAAAAACCAGTTACTATTATTCAAAATGGAGCAATGACTCTGAAATATTACAATTTTACTTTATATGCCCAACGCAACAAAAACAATGTAATAAACGGAATTGGAATTATAGCCAACGATGTAACTGCACAAGCATTAGCTAATATAAAAATTGTAGAAAGCGAAAATCGGTATTACGAAATGTTTATGAATTCTCCTTTTGCATTTTCAATTATGAAAGGAAAAGATATGAAAATTATTCTTGCAAATGAATTAATAAAAGAATTTTGGGGCAAAGGAAACAATGTAGAAGGAAAAACACTTCTGGAAGTTTTACCAGAATTAATCAATCAGCCTTTTCCTGCAATGATAGATAGTGTTTACACAAGCGGTAAGCCAGTTTATGCCAACGAAATGCTCGCACAATTAAACCGAAATGGCACAATGGAAGACCGTTATTTTAATATTGTTTATGAACCATTGCTCGAATCAAACAAAACAATTTCAGGCGTAATTACCATTGCTCACGAAGTAACACAACAAGTACTAGCACGAAAAAAAATAGAAGAAACCGAACATAAATATCAAAATTTAATATACACTTCGCCGTACATGATTGCTATTTTCAAGGGCAGAAATTTAATTATAGAAATTGCAAACGACGCCATTCTTGAAACTTGGGGCAAAGGAAAAGATGTTATTGGCAAATCGTTTTATGATGTTTTACCCGAAGCAGTCGAGCAGGGTTTTGATAAATTAATATTGAATGTTTTCGAAACTGGCGAACCATACCATGCCTATGAAACACCAATAACGCTTAGGCGAAACGAAAGATGGGAGTTAATGCACTATAATTTTATATACCAAGCACAACGAAATGAGCAAGGAGAAATCGAAGGTGTTGCTATATTGGCTAATGAAGTAACCCCTCAAGTTATTGCGAAAAATGAATTGATATTGGCAAAAAAATACGCCGAAATAAAAACTGGAATTGCAGAAAATGCCATGCAAGCAAAACAGCAATTTTTAAGCAACATGAGTCACGAAATT
>JAYTMQ010000167.1:0-12220 GCA_043728355.1 Bacteroidota bacterium | reverse complement strand
GCCAACGGAATAAAAGCTGCCAAGGTCGTCGCTGTTGACGAAATTACGGGCCAAGCAATTTCGCCAATACCAATTTTCGAGGCTTCGATTCTGCCCATTCCTTTTCGCATATTGGCAAAAACGTTATCGACAACTACAATTCCATCATCGACCAGAAGTCCTAGTCCCATAACTAAACCGAACAAAACCATTGTGTTGAGCGTAAATCCAAATGCTGATAAAATTGCAAATGCCATCAACATCGAAAGTGGAATTGCGGCTCCAACGAACAACGAATTTCGCAATCCCATTGTAAACATCAAAACTATCATTACTAGTACAATACCAAATATTATGTGGTTTGAAAGTTCGTTTACTTGATGTTCCACACTATCGGATTGGTCGTTAGTCATTTTTAGACTCAAATCTTTTGGTAAAAAATCTTTTTGAGCTTTAGCAATAATTTCTTTGACTTGATCGATTGCCGAAATCATATTTTGACCCGAACGTTTCTTGACATTTAGCATTACAACTTCTTGTCCAGATTCGCGAGCATAGGTTGTTTTTTCTTTTTCTTTAAAACTTACTACAGCAATATCTTTAAGATAAACAGTTCCATTAAATGATTTTACAACAACATTATTAAGTTGATCTGGAGAAGAAATTTCACCCACAATTCTGATGTTATTTCGTGAACCTTGCGACACTAAATTTCCACCAGAAAGTGTCATGTTTTCATATTTTACAGCGTTTTGAATGTCGTCAAAACTAACTTGTGCTGCGCTCATTTTGAAAACATCAATAGCAATTTCGACTTCTTTATCATCAACTCCAAGAATATCAACTTTTTTAACTTCCGGAACATTTTCTATTTCGTCTTGCAAATATTCGCCAAATTTTTTGAGTTGTTGCGTGGTATAATTTCCTTTCAGATTGATATTCAAAATCGGTACTTCTTCCGAAATATTGATGTTGAAAACATTAGGTTCGACCTTGCTTCCATTATCCAGATTTGGCCAATCGGTTTTGGCTTTCGATTGATCGACTTTGTCTTTTATGAGAACTTTTGCTTCTTCAATCGTAACTTTTTGATCAAATTCTACGATGATCATTCCATAATCTTGAAACGAACTTGACGTAACTTTCTCGACTCCAGAAATGTTTTTGAATTGATCTTCAAGTGGTTTTATAACTAGTTTCTCTACATCTTCTGATGAATTTCCTGGAAAAATTGACGATACAAATATTTTGTTTTCTAAAATTTCAGGAAAATCTTCACGTGGCATATTGATGTACGCCATTGTTCCCATTACAATAATAATGAGCGTCAAAATGTAAACGGTGATGCGGTTGTCAACAGCCCAAGATGATATGCCGAATTCGTGGTTTTTATGTTCCATTTTTTTATTTTGTTTAAAATGGTTTAAAAGTTTAAAAGTTTAAGGTTGTTGTGATTTAAACAACTTTAAACTTTTAAACAATTTTAAACGTCTTTAAAAATTAAGTTTTGTTCCCTCTGCAATCGTGTTTAAACCTTCGGTTACAATTACATCTAATGCATCTAAACCTGAAAGAATTTCGGTTACATTTCCTGATGATTGTCCAGTAGTTATTACAACTTTTTTGGCAGTTCCGGTTTTTCCATTGCTATTTTCGGCTGTGTAAACAAATTTTGTTCCGTCGCCATTTGATAAAATTGCATTGGTCGGAATTGCGATTGCATTTTTACTGGTATAATCAATAATTTGCAATTTAGCAACTTGATTTGGTCGCAATAAATTATCAGGATTTGGAACACCAACTTCAATTCCGAAACTTCTATTGGTTGGGTTGATGTTGTTACCCACTTGACGAACTCGACCTGTGTAGGTTTTTCCTAAACTCGATAATCCAACATTTACAACAGTTCCAACTTTTAATTTTCCGATATAGGTTTCTGGAACTTCGGTGGTAACATACATATTTGATAAATTCACGATTCGCATTAAACCTTGCATACTTGGCGCTACAACTTGTCCACGTTCTACAAAAACTTCGTCAATAACTCCAGAAAACGGTGCTTTTATTAATGTTTTAGACAATTGTGCTTTCATTTGTAAAACGGCTTTTTGTGCGCCTACCATTTGCGATTGTGCTTGCAAAAACTGAATTTCAGATCCGATTTTTTGATCCCAAAGATTTTTTTGACGTTCGAATGTGGTTTTTGCTAAATTATATTGGTTTTCCATTGCAGCCAATTGTTGGCCCATTCCACCATCATCAGTTTTTCCTAGAACTTGTCCACGAGAAACTCTTTGTCCTGCTTTAACATTCAAAGTAACCAATGTTCCTGGCATTTCAGGTTGAATCAAAATGTTTTGTTTTGTGTTTACATCGCCTTGAACTTCTAAATAATGATTGAAAATTGTGTCTTTTACTGTCATTACTGATACTAATGCTTCTTCGGCTTTTTTTGCATCTAGTGTTGCAACTGCTGTTTCGAGTTTTGCCAAATCGGCTTGCAATAAATCTCTTTTGGCTTTTATATTGACTAAATTTTTTGATTCGATTAAATCGTCAATGTTGGCGTTTTCTTCTTTTTTTCCGCATCCAATAAATAGTAAAGATGCTGTTAATAGTATAAATAATTGATTCATAATAGGTGTTTGAGTTTTGTTTTTTATAATTTTATTGCTAGTCTGAATATTAATATGTTCCGCTAGGAACTTTATGTTGGTAGAAAAAAAATGATGTATTTAGTTTTTGTCCCGTAGGGACTGTATGTTGGTTTTATCTTTCAAATCAAATCCTTAAAAATATATTTTTCATCGAATTCTATTTCAAATTTGGTTAACATCTCTAAATACTCTTCTTTAAATGATTTTTTTTTATGATGTTCTTCTTGATTATTAATATATTTTACAACACTATCAATTTGTGATTTACTATACGAAAATGCACCATATCCTTCTTGCTATTCGAAATGCTTTTTTGTGAATTTATTTTCATTTATCCATAATGATGAACTTTGTTTTACTTCCTTCATCAAATCTGAAATGGATTGTGTTGGTCTCATTCCGATTAAAATATGAATATGATCTGGCATTCCGTTTATCGGCAATAATTTATGTTTGTTACTTTGAATAATTTCTGTTATGTATTTGTTTAATTGTTCTTTCCATTCTTTATCAATCTATCCTAATCTGAATTTTACAGCAAAAACAAAATGAATGTGAATTTGTGTGTATGTGTTTGGCATTTTTTTTAATTATATTTTTATTACATTTATTGTATAACCAACATAGAGTCACTCTGGGACAAAAACAATTAACCGAATTTATTTTCTACCAACATTGAATCCCTACGGGATATTTTTCTACCAACATTGAATCATTATGAGATAAATTGATTGGTGGTTTTTTAAATCTTTTTTCTATTCGCTTTTTTGTATATTCTATTTAATAGTCAACTTCTCTAAAGCTGCTTTTTTATTGATAATATCAACCATTGATTGTAAATAGGTTTGTTGCGTAGCATACAATTGTCTTTGCGCTTCGCTGAATTCGAAACTTGTTGACAAACCTTCTTTGAATTTTATTTGTTGTTTTTTCTCGATTCTTTCTGCTAAATTCAAATTCGATTTTGCGGTTGCATATTCTTCGATACTAAAATCAAAATCAGATTTTGCTTTTTCGTAACCTAATTTCAACATTTGAGCAACTTCTGTTTGTTGGGTTTGTGCTTGTTCGAAAGCGATTTTAGCTTGTGCAGTTCTTGATTTTCTGGCGAAACTCGAAAAAATCGGTACACTTAAATTTACACCAACATTTGAATAATTGAACCATCTTTGATTGCCGTTCAAAAATGTGAATTGTTGCGAAAATGCATTTGCTCCTAAATTAAATGCTGCGCCTAGACTTGGCAATGCTTTGGCTTTTTCGAGTTTCAATAATAATTTTTTCTGAATAACCAAATTCGAAATTATTTGATAATCAATGTTGTTTTCGACTTGAAATTCTGATTTATCTGCAACTAAATCTAAATTTGATTTTGAAAGATTGTCTAAATTATCAGTTAAAATTAAATCGTCATTTATTTCGATTCCGAGATTTATTTTTAGCATTTTTAAAGAAATTTCTCTTAATCTTTTTACATTATTCAAACTACTTTTCACAGTGGCTTGTGTAATTGCTATTTGTTCGACTGCCTCTTGTTCGCCTAATCCATTTTTATAAATTTGATTGACATCATTGTAGTTTTTATCTAGAATTTTTATATTACTTTCTAAAATTTTGATACTTTCTTCTGCCAGTAAAACATTTCCGTAAGTATTGATAATCATTTCTCGAATTTCTACATCGCTTTTCTTTTTGGCATCTACAAAATATTTCAAGTAAGCTTTTGAAGCTTGTAGCGCAACAATATACGAACCATCAAAAATAAGTTGACTCAAAGTAACGCTTGCGCCCATATTTTGATTAGTGCCAAAAGCAACTTCAGCAAAAGTTCCAGCTGGTCCGCCAAAAACTTCGGCTGGAATTAATGATTTTTGTAAAACAATATTGTTTTGATAACCAATGTTTCCATTAATTTGAGGCAAACCCATTGCGGTTGTTTCCCATTTTTTTTCTTTAGAAATTTCAATATCTCGATTTGCATTTATTGACTTGTAATTGTTTTTTACTGCATGATCAATGGCTTGTTGTAATGAAAAACTAAAGTTTTGTTTGGCAGGATTTTGTGCATTTGCCGTGAGCGAAAAAACACAAATTAGGATTGTAAATAGTTGCTTCATTATTGATTGTAGTTTAATAATTGTTTTTCGAGTTCGGTGATTCCTTTTTCGGTAGCCATTGCTCTTGTGTGATATTCGAGTGCTTTGTATTCTAAATTTTGTGTTTCAATTTCTGAAACTGTATTTTCGTTTATATTAAAAAGTAGTGTGTAGTAAAATTTAATATAAGTTTCAACATCAACATTATTTCTATAAAAACCATGTTCGATTCCTTTGATTGTATTTTGTCGAAAACACTCTGAACAAACTGCGATTTCTTGTTCAATAATTTTTTGATGCATTTCTGGATAATGCTTTTTAAGTTGGTATAATGGAGAAGTATCTGCAATTTTGAACATTTCGACAAACATTTTTCGAATCAAGAAATTTTCGTGTATTGCATTATCGCTAATTGCAATAATTTCTCTAATTCCCGATTGAATTTTTTCGTGAAAAACTTTGTTTCCTTCTTCAATTAAAATTTCTTTATTGGCAAAAAACTTGTAGATTGTTTTTTTAGAAATACACATTTCGCAAGCAATATCATCCATAGTTACACTCTTAAACCCAAGTTTAAAGAATAATTCTGTTGCTTTACTAATGATTTTTTCTTTCATGTTAATTTTATTCGTTTGCAAATATAAAACGGAAACTTTGAATACTAAAATAGTTTCCAAAGTATTTTGATAAATTTAACATAAGATAATATTTTAAAGTTAGAAGTGGGAGTTAGAAGTTCGAAATAATAATTACTAGTAATTTTTAAACAATTTATTTTATATTTGCAAAGTTAAGTTTTTGAAGAAATAGTGACCAGAGTATTGGTTCGCATGACTTCCAATTTCTAGCTTCTAACTTATAACTTATAAAAATGCACTCCATATACCAATACCAAGAATTTATTTCGGATTATTTATTGACACAATACGAAACCAAAGAACCTCGAAATCTTTACGAGCCAATTCACTACATTATGAAATTGGGAGGCAAACGAATGCGACCAGTTTTGACATTAATGAGCGCCGAAGTTTTTGATGCAGATTATAATTTGGCTTTGCCAGCAGCTTTGGCAGTTGAGGTTTTTCATAATTTCTCTTTGGTTCACGATGATATTATGGATGATGCGCCATTAAGACGTGGCAACGAAACAGTTCACGAAAAATGGGATATTAACACGGCAATTCTATCTGGCGATGCAATGTTGATTTTGGCGTATCAATATTTCGAAAAATACACTACTGATGTTTTTAGAGAACTAGCCAAATTGTTCAGCAAAACAGCTCTAGAAGTTTGCGAAGGTCAACAATGGGATGTTGATTTTGAAACTCGCAATGATGTTTCGATTACAGAATATCTGAAAATGATTGAATACAAAACAGCAGTTTTGGTTGCCGCAGCAATGAAAATGGGTGCCATTGTTGCAGAAACATCAACAAAAAACGCCGAATTGATTTATGATTTTGGGTTGAATCTCGGTTTGGCATTTCAACTTCAAGACGATTATCTTGATTGTTTTGGTAATCCAGAAACCTTCGGAAAACAAGTTGGTGGCGATATTATTGAAAATAAAAAAACCTATTTGTACTTAAAAGCTATTGAATTTGCATCGGAATCAGAAAAAGAACAATTATTGCATTTATTTTCTATCCATCCAACTGATAACGTTGATAAAATTGAATCTGTAAAAACAATTTTTAATACTTCAGGCGCATCAAAGGCAACACAACAAGCCATTCAAGATTTTACTTTAAAAGCATTTGATACTTTACAAAACATTAGTATCGATAATGAAAAGAAAGATATTTTACGTTCGTTTGGGGAAAATTTAATGGGAAGAAAGGTATAGATTTAAGAATTAAGATTAACGATTTTTGATTTCAGATTTAAAATCACTGAAAAATAAAATTTGCTGTTATAAATTCTTTAATCAAAACGTTTTCTAAAATCTTTAATCAAAAATCTAAAATAAATTGTTTATTACTCCAATTAATACAGATTTATTACTTTCAGAAGCCGAAAGCGAGAACTTATACCTAAAATTAATTGAACAAATTAACAAAGATTTTAATTTGGCTAATGAGGGAATTGATTTTCCGATGAGTACTTCGCCAGATGACTTAAAAATTCAATTACACGAAAAAACATATCGATTGATTCAGTATAAATTTGCAGAATATCTCAATTTGCTCTACATTATTGATGTTCCCGAAGAACAAATAAAGAAACTTGATGGTTCGGATATTCTAGAATTGTCAAAACAAGTTGCGTTTTTAATTTTAAAACGAGAATGGATGAAAGTTTGGTTTAGAAATCGATACTAATTTATTCCAATTCTTTTTTCAAAATTACTTTATTCCACAATTCTTTTCCGTCTTTATCAAACAAAGTTAACTTCATTTGTCGATCAGCTTTTGTTCCAGAAAATGATAAATTTCCAAAACAATTTTGGTTGAAAACGCTTCCTGCAACTCTGTTTGTGTTTTTTTCGGTATTGGTTCTATCAGTCGAAAGTGCTCCTGAGGTTAACGGCGAAACTGTCCAATCATATAAAGGATAGGTGTTTTCTCGGTTTTGCATAGACAATTCTGTAAAATGTCTGTCGCCAGAAATAAACATTACACCTTTAATTTTGTTGTATTGAATTTCTTTTAAAAGTTTTGATTTTTCTTCAGGATAATTGGCATAATTTTCTTTGCCTTCAACTGTGTTCAAAACTTGTCCGCCAATTACAATAATTTTAAAACTCGAAATCGAAGCCGCAAGAGCATCAATTAGCCATTCTAATTGTTCTTTTCCAAGAATTGTTCTTTCGCCAGTTAATCGGTCATTTGGAGATTTAAAATAACGATCGTCTAATAAAAAAAACTGTGCATCGCCCCAATTAAAAGTCGAATAAATTCCTTCTGTTTGATTTACATCTGAACCATAACTTTTGTTTGCCCAAAAATTTTTAAAGGCTTTTTGAGTCAAATGTTTACCATAAAAACTTCTATCACTGTCATTTGGACCAAAATCGTGGTCGTCCCAAATTGCAAAATTTTGTGTTTTTGCAAATAATGATTGAGTTTCTTTTATGGATCGAGTGTGAGTATATCTGTGATTTATTCCAGATTGAGAATCCCAATCGGCTTCACGCAAATAAATATTATCGCCACCCCAAATCATAATATCTGGATTTTTAGCTGCAATATTTTCGTAAATAGTATAACTTGTTCCATAAGGTTTTCCTGGTCTGTCTAACGGTTCTTCGTTTACATAATTACAACTGCCAATGGCAACTGTAAAATCTGGAGCATCGCCGCGCCATTGCCATAATTTCTTGGAAGAAAAAGAGGTTTCAACCGGCAAAACCACTTTTTTATTGTCTATAAAAACATTGTAATTGTATTTTTTGCCTTGTTGTAACTTATCTAATACAACATGATAAGTAAAACCAACTTCTTTAGTAGTCGAATAAGTGTCAGAAACAAAAATTTCTGAAGGATTTTCGACTGCAAAATATTCTATTTTTACATCTGCAATTTTGTTTGTTTGTAGCCAAATCATTGCTTCGGTCATTTCGCAATAACCAACCATTGGGCCAGATTGTAATGTTGAATTTGATTTAGATTTTTGAGAAAAACCTACATTTAAAATTAAAAAACTAACTAGTATGATTATTTTATTCATTAAGATTTTGATTTAATAATTTGCAAATAAACAAAATCATTTTCAATAAATAATAAGATTTTTTTTAAAGCAATCAAAAATAAATTCTTACAAAAGGCAAAAATGCATTGCTGTAAATACTTTTATCTTTATTATAAAGTACATTATATCTTCCGCCAATAGTAATGTTGTTGGTTCTGTAGCCAGCACCCAAAAACAAACCTGTGTTCCAAAAACTTTGTTTTGGAATAGCAGAGTTATCAAATGTAGTATTGACATTTAGTTGTTCTAAATCGACCGAAAGTTGAATTGACTCAATAGGATTGAATAATGTAGTTAAATTCACACCATATATTAAAGAAGAATAACTATTATTGGCAGAAACGTAACTAACCTGCAAACCTGTTCCAACCGAAACAAATTCATTTACATTATACAAAATACTTGGTGAAACGCCAACATTTGTAAAACCTGAGCCAAATCCTAAGGTCAATCCTCCTCCAAACTGAACATTTTTCCAAAAATCTGGTTGGGTGCTCATTGTTTGAGCTTTTAATTCATTAGTTAAAAGAAATAAAACACTTAATATTAAAGTAGTTTTCGAAATCAAAATGTAAATTTTTTTCATAGTTAACTTTTGTTTAATTTTTAAAAGATAAAAGTATCTAAAATTATTTATAGTTTTATCGAAATATCGTACTTTTGCCAAACAATTTTTACAAATCAGGAATTTACAATATATAATGGATAGATTTTCATTTTTAAACGCAGCCCATACGGAGTTTTTCGCTCAATTATACGACCAATATTTAGAAAATCCAGACAGCGTTGAGCCTTCTTGGAGAAGTTTTTTTCAAGGTTTCGATTTTGGAATGATAACCTACAACGAAGAAAATTATCGAGATACGTCGGTTGTACAAATGTCTAATATTGCCGTGGCAAATGTCGATAACGGTCAAATTTCTGATAAAATAACCAAAGAATTCAATGTTCTTAAAATGATTGATGGTTACCGAACCCGTGGACATTTGTTCACACAAACCAATCCAGTTCGTGACAGAAGATTATATACGCCAACATTAGAATTATCGGATTTTGGATTGTCAAATGCCGATTTAAATACCGTTTTCGATGCAGCCAAAATCCTTGGCCATCAACCAAAAACTTTAGAACAAATTGTAGCGCATCTTAAAAATGTGTATTGCCAACATATTGGTATTGAGTACATGTACATTAGGAATCCAGAAGTAATTCAATGGGTTCAAGATAAGCTTAACATCAACGATAATCTTCCAAATTTTGATAATAATCAAAAGAAAATTATACTTGAAAAACTAAATGAAGCCGTTTCGTTCGAAAATTTTCTTCATACTAAATATGTAGGTCAAAAACGTTTCTCGTTAGAAGGTGGCGAATCTATAATTCCTGGACTTGATGCATTAATCGAGGTAGCAGCCGACAAAGGCGTAGAGCAATTCGTAATGGGAATGGCACATCGTGGTCGTTTGAATGTTTTGGCAAATATTTTCAGAAAATCAACTCAAGATATTTTCTCTGAATTTGATGGAAAAGATTACGACAAAGAATATTTTGATGGCGATGTAAAATACCATTTAGGATTAACATCAGACAGAAAAACACGTTCTGGAAAAAGCATCAACATCAATCTTGCACCAAATCCTTCGCATTTAGAAACAGTTGGTGCTGTTATAGAAGGAATTACACGTGCTAAACAAGATAAATATTTTCCGAACGATTTCTCGAAAGTATTGCCAATTGCCGTTCATGGTGATGCTGCAATTGCTGGACAAGGCATTTTGTACGAAATTATTCAAATGGCGCAACTAGACGGTTACAAAACAGGCGGAACCATTCATATTGTAATCAACAATCAAGTAGGATTTACGACTAATTATCTCGATGCACGTTCGTCGACGTATTGTACGGATATTGCAAAAGTTACCTTATCGCCAGTTTTACACGTAAATGCTGATGATGCCGAAGCCGTTGTTCACGCAATGTTATTTGCATTGGATTTCCGTATGCAGTTTGGTCGAGATGTTTTCATCGATTTATTAGGATACAGAAAATACGGTCATAACGAAGGCGACGAACCTCGTTTTACACAACCTTTATTATACAAAATCATTGCCAAACATAAAAATCCGCGTGATATTTATGCCGAAAAATTGATTGCCGAAAACGTAATCGACGGAAATTTTGTAGCCGATTTAGAAAAATCATACAAACAAGATTTAGATACTAATCTTGAGGAATCTCGTAAAAAATTAATGACAATCATCACGCCATTTATGCAAAATGAATGGAATGGTTTCGAGCAAGTTTCTGACGATGTAATGCTTCAAAAAATCGATACTACATTTGATAAAAAACAACTAGATACCATTCTAGAAACCATATCGACATTGCCATCAGACAAGAAATTTATCAATAAAATTTCGAAAATTGTCAATGATAGAAAAACAATGTACGACAATAACACCATCGATTGGGGAACTGCCGAAACCTTGGCGTATGGTTCACTTTTGACAGAAGGTTATGATGTTCGAATTTCGGGTCAAGATGTGGAAAGAGGAACATTTTCGCACCGTCACGCCGTTGTAAAAGTCGAAGATTCTGAAGAAGAAGTAATTTTATTGAACAATATTAAAGATAGAAAAGGAAAATTCAATGTTTTCAATTCGCATCTATCAGAATATGGCGTTTTAGGATTTGATTATGGTTACGCTTTAGCAAATCCGAATGCTTTAACCATTTGGGAAGCGCAATTTGGCGATTTCTCTAATGGTGCGCAAATTATGATTGACCAATACATTTCTTGTGGCGAAGACAAATGGAACAACCAAAACGGAATTGTAATGTTGTTGCCTCACGGATACGAAGGACAAGGCGCAGAGCACTCGTCAGGAAGAATGGAACGTTACTTACAACTTTGTGCACGCCACAATATGGTCGTTGCCGATTGTACGACACCAGCCAATTTCTTCCACTTGTTAAGAAGACAAATGTTGACTAAATATCGTAAACCATTGATTGTTTTTACACCAAAAAGTTTGCTTCGTGATCCGAGATGTGTTTCTACACAAGACGAAATCGCAAATGGTCAGTTTCAAGAAACTATCGATGATATTTTGGTAAATAAAGCCGAAGTAAAAACAGTGGTTTTCTGTACAGGAAAATTCTATTACGATATTACTGCCGAAAGAGAAATCAACGGAAGAAAAGATGTTGCAGTGGTTAGAATCGAACAAATGTTTCCACTACCAGTCGAACAATTAAAAGCAATTATAGCAAGTTATCCAAATGCAAACGATTATGTTTGGGCGCAAGAAGAACCTAAAAACATGGGAGCTTATAGTTTTATGTTAATGAATTTCGATTTCATAAAATGGAGATTGGCTTCGCTAAAAGCTTACGCGGCACCAGCAGCAGGAAGTTATACCAGATCAAAACGCCGTCATGCGGAAGCTTTGAAATTTGTTTTTGACAAGAATATATCAAGATAAGAAAATTTGTTTCAGGTTTAATTTTATTTAACTTGAAACTTTAATAATTTAAAATTCATAATTAAAATAATATAAGATGATTTTAGAAATGAAAGTCCCTTCACCAGGGGAATCAATCAAAGAAGTTGAAATCGCAACTTGGTTAGTAAAAGATGGCAATTCTAATGTTGCTTTGTCCGAATCAACCTCGGCAATAGCCTGATCTTTCTCAACATAATCGCCATCTTTTACTAACCAAGTTGCGATTTCAACTTCTTTGATTGATTCCCCTGGTGAAGGGACTTTCATTTCTAAAATCATCTTATATTATTTT
>JAYTMQ010000166.1:0-13545 GCA_043728355.1 Bacteroidota bacterium | reverse complement strand
GGTGCGAACATGAACGCCCAAGTTGGATTGACCAATCCTGCAACAATTGGTGCCGATGTTTGCCATTTGAATCTTCATAAAACATTTGCTATTCCTCACGGTGGCGGTGGCCCAGGTGTTGGACCAATTTGTGTGGCACCACAATTAGTGCCGTTTTTACCAACTAATCCTATTATTGCAACTGGAGGAACTTCTGCGATTACTGCAATTTCGGCTGCTCCTTGGGGTTCGGCTTTGGCCTGTTTGATTTCTTACGGATACATTTGTATGTTAGGTTCAGAAGGCTTGACTAATGCTACTAAATATGCGATTTTGAATGCCAATTATATCAAAGAAAGATTAGATGGGCATTACGACACCTTATATTCTGGCGAAATGGGTCGCGCAGCTCATGAAATGATTATTGAATGTCGCCCATTTAAAGAAAAAGGAATCGAAGTTACTGATATTGCTAAACGATTAATGGATTATGGTTTTCATGCGCCAACAGTTTCTTTTCCAGTGGCTGGAACCATGATGATTGAACCTACTGAAAGTGAAGATTTAGACGAATTAGACCGTTTTTGTGATGCGATGATTTCCATTAGAAAAGAAATTGAAACTGCAACAATGGAAGACAAAAACAATATTCTGAAGAATGCACCTCATACATTAATGATGGTTACAACCGATAATTGGTTGTTTCCTTACACGCGTGAACAAGCAGCATTTCCATTAGATTACATTTCGGATAATAAATTCTGGCCAACAGTTCGTCGTGTAGATGAAGCGTATGGCGACAGAAATTTGAATTGTAGTTGTGCACCCATTGAAGCTTATATAGAATCTTAGAAAAAATTTAAAATTGCTATAAGGTTTAAAAGTTTGAAGTTATTAATACTAACTTTGAACTTTTGAACCTTTTTTTATTAATAAAATCATGAACGACATCCAAAACCAAAAGGATTTATATTTTTTAGTCGATGAATTTTACAAAAAATTACTAGATGATTATCGTATAAATTATATTTTTACAGATATTGTTAAAATAAAAATAGAAGAACATTTGCCTATTCTTGTCACCTTTTGGTCACAAATGATTCTAGGCACTGGTGGATACACCAATAACTTAACTGATATTCATCTCAAGGTTGATAAACTTAAACGTCTAACTCCAAAATTATTCGAAATTTGGATCAACCATTTCAACCAAACCGTAAACGAAAATTTCGAAGGCAAAAATGCAAATGAAATAAAATTACAAGCCAAAAATCTATCTATCCTACTTCAAATCAAAATTGCGAAGCAAAACGAATGATTTTTTACATTATTTGTATTTTAAGATACTGTAAATTAAATAATTCATAATTATATGCATGCATAATACTTTTTATGATAGTATTAAATTTTTTATCCATAATTTTGCTGTAATTCTTTCATAAATAACACAATGAATATAAAAATAACAGGTTCTGGAAGTTATATTCCAAATCAAATTGTAACAAATTTAGATTTTGCTAATCATGAATTTCTTAACGAAGATGGTTCATCTTTTCCATATCCAAATGATGTTGTTGCTCAAAAATTCCAACAAATTACAGGAATAGAAGAACGTCGTTATGCCTCAGAAAATCAGTCAACTTCGGACATTGCTTTTCTAGCTAGTCAAATCGCTATCGAAGATGCCAAAATCGATCCTGAAACTTTAGATTATATTATTTTTGCCCACAATTTTGGTAATGTTAAACAAGGTGCAATTCAGTCAGATGCTGTACCAAGTTTGGCTTCGAGAGTGAAACAAAAACTAAAAATTAAAAATCCAAAATGTGTGGCTTACGACATACTTTTTGGTTGTCCAGGTTGGGTCGAAGGCGTCATTCAAGCACAAGCATTTATTAAGGCTGGAATGGCAAAAAAATGTTTGGTTATTGGTGCCGAAACCCTTTCTAGAGTAGTAGACAAGCATGACCGCGACAGCATGATTTATTCAGATGGTGCTGGTGCTACAATCGTCGAAGCAACCAATGAAGAAGGTGGCATTCTTGCTCACGCATCGGCAACATTTGCATCTGACGAAGCCGATTATTTGTTTTTTGGAAATTCCTATAATAAAAATCTCGATAAAAATGTGCGATACATAAAAATGCACGGTCGAAAAATCTACGAATTTGCCTTGAGCGAAGTGCCAAAAGCAATGAAAGAATGCTTGGACAACAGCGGAATAGACATTTCAGAAATCAAAAAAGTTTTGATTCATCAAGCCAACGAAAAAATGGACGAAGCCATAATTCACCGTTTTTTTAAACTTCATAATCAGTCTGCACCCAAAGGAATTATGCCAATGAGCATTCATAAATTGGGTAATTCTAGCGTAGCAACAGTTCCTACTTTATATGATTTATTAGTAAAAAACCAAATAGAAAATCAAGAACTTCAAAAAGGCGATGTTATTATTTTTGCATCAGTTGGAGCAGGAATGAATGTAAATGCAATAGTGTATAGAATGTAAATTTTCTCTGTTTTGGGCGTGACCACAAGGGTCGTGTCGTCCGTTCCCGCTTTTTTAAAATTTAAATTGCCACAACTTGAAAGTTGTGGCAATTTAAATTTTAAAAAGAGCTTCTCTTCCACCACTCACGCAAAAAAAATCCAAATATTAAAGATTATTTTTTAACTTTGCACCTTTGCGACTTTGTGGCAAAAACTTTGTAGCAAAAAACCTATGTACGAAAAAACATTTCCAAACAAACGATTCAAGCATACATTAGAATTCTTAAAAAAACACATTTCAATTTCTGAATCAATCCTTGATTTGGGTGTCGAAAATCCATTTTCAAAAATAATGATTCAAGAAGGTTTGCAAGTTACCAACACAACCGGTGAAGATTTAGACGAAAATCAAAATTCATTAAAAAATTCTAATGCAAAAGTAACTACAGCTTTCGAAATTTTCGAACATTTGTTGAATCCATATACCATTCTAAAAGAAATAAAGTCAGACAAATTATTTATTTCTATTCCAATGCGATTATGGTTTTCGCCAGCCTATCGAAGCAAAACCGATATGTGGGACAGACATTATCACGAGTTCGAAGATTGGCAACTCGATTGGCTACTTGAAAAAACAGGTTGGAAAATTATTGACCGTCAAAAATGGACTAATCCAGTCAAAAAATTTGGAATTAGACCTTTTTTAAGACGGTTTACCAATAGATATTATATTGTTTATGCTGAACGAAAATAGTGGTTAGTTTGTATTTTTTAAAATTATGCAAAACAACAATCGCCATCTCCATAATTCATCTCTATTTCATCGAAATTTACTTTATCAAAAGCTTTTGAAATTATTGAATTTTTAATTTTTTTGCGTTGGTAAATAAAAATATTTGATTTCTTGAAATTCGCACAAATACAAGAATCATAACAAATAATTTCTTGAATATTTTGTTTAATAGCTTGTAATTTTATAATGTTTGAAATTTCATTAACGTTATTTAATTTGTCATAATAAGCAAACAAAACCTTCAAAGTTTTATTTCTTACTTGAAGAACTAAAAATCCAATTGCGATGTTATTTTCAATAATTTTCATTAAATAAATGTTGAAATTTTTATCATACATTGAAAATTCATACTTTGACTTATCTGTTAATTCAAGTAGAGGTGCTTCTAGAACCCAATGATATTGTTTTAACCAATTAAAAAATTCATTAGATTTTTTTGATAAATGATTTTCATTAAATTTATTAATTAAAGCATTTGTTTCATCATCAATTGAGTTTAAATATTCAATTTTTATGTTTTGAAGATTGTTTAAAATAGATTTCTGATGAAAATATTGTTTAATTTTAATAAAAGAATTTAATAATACGTCAAATTTTTTAAAAATAGGTTTCAAAACTTTCAAATTAGGTTTTAATTCTGGAAGTAAAAATGCTAAATTACTTTTTAAAACGGCTTTTAAACCTATGTTTTCTTTCAAATTTACAAAATAACCAGATTTATCATAAACTCTTTTTGCACTTGGTGTGAATTGAGAAATACCAATTCGACCATTATTTCCCGAATACATTTCGTCCAAGATTTCTCGACCGATTCCTGAACCTTTTGTTTTTGGATGCACCCACCAAGTTGACAGCCAACCAATTTTTGTTTCCTGATTATCAATAGTTATTTTATCAATAAAAATGCCCATGTAACCAGCCAATTCCTGATTAAAATAAGCTAGAATTAAAACAATATCATCATTTTTTAAGTTTGGGTTATTGAAATGAGCAAGCAATCGATGCTTACTTATCGATAAAAATTCGTGATCCCAAAATGCTGAAATTTCGAACAATTCAGCAACATCTTTTTTTAAGATTTTTTTTATTTCAATCATTTTCTTTTGATACTATATTTTCCTGTAAGTATATTAAAATATTTATAAAGATTTTCTTTGACTATTTGTTTTTCTGTATTTTTATTAGGATTTTCTAATGAAAATCTTTGAATAATTCTATCATCAAAATCCTTTTTTAAACCTGAATTTCCAAAAATTAAAATATTTTTGTCATATTCGAAAATTTCATTCAATAGTTTTTTTGAAATATTTTTATCTGTAAACGGGAAAGCAAACATAGAATAATTTATTCCAAAATTAGTTTTTAACCAATTAATCGATTCTAATATTTCTGATTTTTGTTCCTCAAAATTCAATTGATTTAATGGTGGATGAGACATTGTATGACCTCCAAAATAAAATCCAGCATTTATCATTTCTTGAATTTGTGGTTTGGTTACATAAGGTTTTTGTTCTATTAAATATTTTTTAATATCGATGTTTAATAAATTTAAAACTTCATTAACTTTTTCTTTTTCAGAATACTTAATACTAATCAATTTTTGTTTGAACTCAGCAATAGAATAGAAAGTAAACGAAAAGATTTTACTTATATTTTCCAATTTTTCTTTTTCAAAATTTTCTAATTCTAATTTAGATAAAATTGTACTAATGTAATGTTTATACAATCCTTGATTATTATCTACAAAATCGGGGTTTATAAAGAATATAGCATTTATATTATTTTCTTTGAGAATAGGAAATATTATTGAATAAATTTCTTGCAAACCATCATCAAATGTCAAAAGAAATTGATTTTTTGAGGTTTTCTTTTCCAATAAATCTTTTGGATTTAATGATATATAATTATTTTTTAAAATTTTAATGTCATGTATAAACTGTGTTTTATTTTTGAATTTATACAAATGTTTTATATGTTCAGGAAGATTGTCATTAACAATATGATAATAGGGGAATATTACTTGCTTATTAAAAAGCGGTAAGAATTTTTTATTTGCTAACTTATATAAAATGTTTTTGACTAAACCCATAATTCGTTTAAATTAAAAAACTCTGATTTTAAAATCAGAGTTTTAATTGTTTGTAAAAATATTAATTTTATAATTGATTTTAGTTTTTTATAATTTTTTAATTGAAAATAATTCCACTTTTTGTTTCAATGTTTACTATATATATTCCACTTGTTAAAATTTCAGTTTTAAAATTGTAATTATCAGTTTTTAAATCTTGAATGTTATAGATTATTTTGCCATCTAATGTTACAATTTTAATGTTTTTTATTTCATTACCAAAAACTTGTATATTAATATCATCTTTAAAAGGATTTGGATAAATTACTATATTAATGTTTAACCCTTCAATAAATAAAGAATCATTTTTATTTATATTTTTTATTTCTTCTTGAAAACTTGGTTTAGAACTTGGTAATAGGCAAGATTCAATATTAGCTGTAACGGTAGAACCGATTATAAAATGTGTATTTGGTAAAAACAATATATATTCCTCAGCTTTGAAGTTAACAGTTTTACCATTTGCAATTGTATAATTCGTGCCAGTTTGAACCCAATTTTTATATTTATAAATTTTGTAAGAATTAGTTTCAGGAGCAATTAATGTTAAGTTAGGTTGGCAACTTATACTTGAACAAATTGAAAATAATGACGAAATAACGTACACAGTTAAAGTTGCAGTTGTACCACATGAGCCAGTAAAAGTGTAAGTTGTTGTATTTAAATTGTTTAATGCTGGTGACCATGTACCCTCAATACCATTGGTTGAAACTAAGGGCAAAGGCGCAATAAAAGTGCCTGAACAAATTGTTGGAATACTAACAAAATTTGGTACCGTGCTGTTAACATAGACGTTTATTGTATCGAAAATATTTGTAATACATCCTAAACTATTTACATATGTAAAAGTAATTAAATGACTTCCTACACCAGCAATATTTGGGTTAAAAATATTGCCAGACACACCAGTACCTGAAAAAGAACCAATAAGATTTGTTGGAATAATATAGTTAACTAAATTTATTGGAGACTCGTTTAAACAAATTATTTCAGGAATATTTAACCTATAATTAACTGGAACTAAACTAACATTATCTACAAAATAATATGGTATCGAAGAATTACCGCCTGTTTGTGTACAAGTTGGATTTTGAGCCAATGATGGTATTGGTGATAAAGTTGGTTTAGATGTTCTTGACAGTCCTCCACCTAAATATAAATATTCCTCACCTGCAATAGCTCTTGCAGGAATTGTAAAAGTTATTCTTTGCCAACCATTAGAAATTACTGAATATGTTGGATTTTCAAAAAACATTGTAGGGTCAGAAATCGGTATATAAGAATGTCCAGAAGATACAATTAAATTTTTACTTAAATAAGCTTCAAATTTACTTGCTGAGCTACAATTTTCTGATAATGAAACATCAAAACTTAATTGATAAGTTATGTTAGGCAACAATGGTGGTTTTAACTTTGTTCTAACAGCCTCATTATATCCTCTTATCCTATCAACTGTAATATCATTACTTTGTTTTACAATATTATACATTCCTATGTAACCTTTACCGCCATCAATAGCAAAAAAATATATAAGTTTTTCATTTTCTTTATTTTTTAAGTTAATGATTACTTATTGATTAGTTTGTTAACTAATGTATCTAACTGATCTATTTTTTTATTTTGTTTTTCGTTGATTTTGTTTAGTTCGATGATGTACAAGTTCAATTCCTCAATTTTTTGCTGTTGAATTCTCGCCATTTCTCCAACTTCAAAACCATTTTTTTCTATCTCCGATGCCGATGGTACATTAGATAAATGACCCTTCTCTTGAATGTACTTTTCAACTTCAGCTAAAGTTGGTAACTTATAATCCTTAACAAAAACATAATCAGGCCATTGAGCTTGTAATTGCACTTTTAATTCTTCAGCAATTATTTTACCTCCAACTGCAAGTTTGTAGGTTGAAGGTGTCAATGCAGTTCCAATTGTTATATTTCCATTTGCAGCTATTCTCATGAGTTGTGTGTTACCATTTTCCCAAGCAAATAATGGACGAGTTAAAACATTTGCAACGCTACTACCCCAAGGGAAAGGCACCTCATCAAATGGTGCAACCAAGCTTAATTGATTTCTTAATTCTGTTCTAAATATCATTAATGGTATTATTCCATTATCATTTATTGAATTGGTTGAAGCAAAATGTCTAATAACAAATCTATTATCGGCTTGTTGATATGCCCATATTGTTGGAATAAATTTATTTGGATCAACAGTTGAATTTGTTATTTCAAGTAAACTATTAGAAACATCATCTACACCAAAAACTGCTATTCTTTCGGCAGAACCATTTGAAGTTGCAATATTTTGAAATTCCGATTGTGAATAAACAATTGTATTTATTGTTAGAACGATTAAAAAGATTATTTTTTTCATATTTTTCATATTTTATTTTTTTCAAAGAAAAATTAATTTTAACAATTAGTTATCCAATTTATTGATATAAATATCCAATTTATTGATATAATTTCTATATTTGAAAAAAATAAAATTAAATGACAACAATATCTAATAACCTAAAGAAGTTAAGAGAAAGAAACACGCCTTATAATCAAACGGAATTTGCAGAATTGTTAGGTATTAAACATAACACTTACTCGACTTGGGAAAGCGGCAATAGTGATGTAAAAAGTGAATTTATTCTAAAAATAGCAGATTTGATTGGTGTTGAAATTCAAGATTTATTTGAAAACACAAGTAAAAAGATAAAAATAAGTCAAAAAAATTCTGACAATAAAGACAATTCAGTAAATGGTTTAATTTATATTATTCAAGATGAAAAATCTATTCAACAAATAGTTTCAATATTAAAAGAAAACGTACAAAAAAGCTAAATTTTAATTTTCAATAAAATCTAACTTTGAACTATTACATAATCATTCCAGCCCACAACGAAGAAAAATTTATTGCACTAACTTTGCAATCCATTCTTATTCAAAAGATTTTGCCTAAAAAAGTTGTAGTTGTCAATGACAATTCTACTGACAAAACAGCCAAAATTGTTCAAGAATTTGCTATTACAAATCCATACATTTCATTAGTTAACAAAACTTCCGAAGCAATTCATTTGCCGGGAAGTAAAGTCATCCAAGCATTTCAAAAAGGTTTAGAAACATTAGACGAAGATTATGATTTTATCGTAAAACTCGATGCCGATTTAATTCTACCAGATAATTATTTCAAAACAATAATCAAACATTTTCAATCTGATGATAAAATCGGAATGGTTGGTGGTTTTGCATTTATAGAAAAAAATGGAAATTGGATTCTAGAAAATCTGACAGACAAAGACCATATTCGTGGTGCGTTTAAAGCATATCGAAAAAAATGTTTTCAAGAAATTGGAGGTCTGAAACCCGCTATGGGTTGGGATACCGTAGACGAATTGTTGTGCAAATTCTATAACTGGAAAGTTGTAACCGACGCATCTTTGAAAGTAAAACATCTAAAACCAACTGGTGCAAATTACAATAAATCAGCACGTTACAAACAAGGCGAAGCTTTTTATAGTCTTGGATATGGTTTTTGGATAACCGCAATTGCATCGGCTAAATTATCTTTTTTAAAAAAGAAACCACTTTTATTTATTGATTATATGAAAGGTTTTTGGAAAGCAAAAATTTGCAAAAAACCACTTTTGGTTACTGACGAACAAGCTCTTTTTATTAGAAAATACCGCTTATCAAAAATGCTATTAAAATTTAGATTTTAATTTACTATTTAAATTTCCAACAATTTAATTAGAATATTCTAAATTTTTATGAAATTTAAAAAACCCTTCAACTGATAAATCTTCTCCAATATTTTCCCAATGAATCCATGAATTGTCTGACCAAAGTTCAAAATTTTCAAGGTCTTCTTTTTTCGCATTTAATAATTTAGGAAACCATTCTAGTGGCATTTTACCAATTTTATTTTCTGTTGTTTCTACAAAAATATATTTACTATCGAACCAGATTTTAGTTGCTTCCATTTTACTTAAATTTAAGATTTATAAAAATCATTCCAATGTTTGATTATTAATTCTTGATTTTCTTCGATTATGCTTTCTGCTAATAAAATATCTTTCTTTTTAATTCCTTTATTTTCAATTAAATGAATTGGGTTTACATTAAATTTTGCAGTGCCATCAGCATTTTTACGTGAACATGAATGGGTAAATGGTCGTTACTAAAATAGAAGAAACGCATTCCGAAAAAGCGAAAAATTTCTGGCATTTTATTTTTAAACAAATATACTAATTAATTAAATGAAATAATCTGTTAACTTATTAATTTCAGTAACTTTTATAAAAGGCTTAGAAATTTTAATAAAATCTCACAAGTTATCCCTATTTTTACAGTCAATTAAATCAAAATATGATTACACGTTACTTATCCCAAATCGGAAAATATTTCATTATGTGGGTCGAAATCTTCAAGAAACCTACTAAATGGTCGGTTATGCGAGGATTGATTTTTAAAGAGATTGACGATTTAATAATTGATTCACTTGGAATTGTTGCTTTTATTTCTTTTTTTGTTGGTGGCGTTGTAGCTATTCAAACGGCCTTAAACTTGACCAATCCATTGATTCCTAAATATTTAATTGGTTTTGCAACCAGACAATCTGTTATACTTGAATTTGCTCCTACATTTATTTCGATAATTATGGCAGGAAAAATGGGTTCTTTCATTACTTCATCTATTGGTACAATGAGAGTTACAGAACAAATTGATGCCTTGGAAGTAATGGGTGTAAATTCATTAAACTATTTAGTTTTTCCAAAGTTAATTGCGCTTTTGTTGTACCCTTTTTTAATTGGAATTGCAATGTTTCTTGGAGTTGCAGGAGGATTTATCGCTAGTGTTTATGGTGGTTTTGGCACAGCAGCAGATTATATTGACGGAATACAACGTGAGTTTGTACCGTTTCATATTGCATACGCGTTTATAAAAACTTTTATTTTCGCTTTGATTCTGGCTACAATTCCATCTTTTCACGGTTTTTATATGAAAGGTGGCGCACTCGAAGTAGGAAAAGCAAGTACTGTTTCGTTTGTATGGACCTCAGTTGTAATTATTTTAATGAACTATATTTTAACCCAATTACTTTTAACCTAATGATAGAAGTAAAAAACATAGAAAAATCGTTTGGCGATAGTAAAGTTTTGAAAGGTGTTTCGACAATTTTTGAAACCGGAAAAACCAATCTTATAATCGGTCAATCAGGTTCTGGAAAAACAGTAATGCTCAAATCTTTACTTGGTATTTTTGCGCCAGAAGTAGGCACAATCGAATTTGATGGTAGAATTTATGGTGATTTATCTCCAGAAGACAAACGTGAATTGAGAACAGAAATCGGAATGGTTTTTCAAGGTTCAGCATTATTTGATTCAATGACTGTCGAAGAAAACATTGGTTTCCCATTGAAAATGTTTACTAACAAAACCGCTGATGAAATTGCTGAAAGAGTTAATTTTGTTATACATAGAGTAAATTTAATCAATGCAAATCAAAAAAAACCCTCAGAAATTTCTGGAGGAATGCAAAAACGTGTAGCAATTGCAAGAGCTATTGTCAATAATCCTCAATATTTGTTTTGTGATGAACCCAATTCTGGTTTAGATCCAAATACAGCTATTTTGATTGATAATTTGATTATGGAAATTACCGAAGAGTATAATATTACAACTGTAATTAATACTCATGATATGAATTCGGTTATGGAAATCGGACAGAATATTCTATTTCTAAAAAATGGTCTTAAAGCATGGCAAGGCACAAAAGAAGAAATTTTCAGAACAGATAATGAAGCTGTAACCGATTTTGTTTATTCGAGTAATTTATTCAAAAAAGTTAGAGAAGCTGTTCTAAAAGGTTAAAAATATAAAAATCCCGATTTGAAATTCAAATCGGGATTTTTTGTGTTTTATAAACTAGAAACTTATGCCAACATTGTTACTGGATTTTCTAGAAACAGTTTTAAAGTTTGCAAAAACTGAGCTCCAATAGCACCATCAACAGTTCTATGATCGCAAGCAAGTGTAACTTTCATTGTATTTCCAACAACAATTTGACCGTCTCTAACAACTGGTTTTTCTACAATTGCACCAACGGATAAAATTGCAGAATTTGGTTGATTTATTATTGATGTAAATTCGGTAATACCAAACATACCAAGATTAGAAACTGTAAAAGTACTACCTTCCATTTCGGCTGGATTTAGTTTTTTTGATTTTGCTCTTCCAGCTAAATCTTTTACATTTCCACCAATTTGAGACAGGCTCATTTGGTCTGCAAATTTCAAAACAGGAACAACCAATCCGTCTTCAACTGCAACAGCAACACCAATATTCACATAATGATTAATTATTGTAGCAGCTTCTGTCCATTGTGAATTTACTTTTGGATGCTTTTTCAATGCAATTGCGCAAGCCTTAATGACCATATCGTTAAACGAAACTTTAGTATCAGGAATTGTGTTTATAGTTGCACGAGATTTCATTGCTTCGTCCATTGCAACTTCTATAGTTAAATAAAAGTGTGGTGCTGTAAAAATCGATTCTGACAAACGTTTTGCAATAATTTTGCGCATTTGCGAGTTTTTAATTTCTTCTGAAAACATTTCTCCAGCAGGAACGAAAGGTTTCACAGTTTGTTGTTGCACCTCTCCCGAAGCTTCGGGAACACTATGTGAGACAGCATTTTGAGTAACTTGCCCTACATTTTCTGACCTGTAATTCTCAACATCAGATTTTATAATTCTACCATTTTCTCCAGAACCTTTTAACTGCGAAAGATTTATTCCTTTGTCATGAGCGATTTTTTTTGCCAATGGAGAAATAAAAATTCTTTCATTTGAAGTTGTTGTAGGTTCTAAATTTTGGGTTATAGGCTGTTCAACTGCTGTATTTGTATTTACAGGAATTGGATTTGTAGCAACATTTCCAATTTTTTTATAATTTTCTGCTATGCCAGAAATATCGGTACCGTCTGGTCCAATTATTGCTAAGATGCTATCAACTGGAGCTGTTTGTCCTTCTTGAACACCAATAAACAATAATGTTCCAGTGTTAAAAGATTCGAATTCCATTGTTGCTTTATCAGTTTCAATTTCGGCTAGAATATCTCCTTCTGCGATTTTATCTCCTACTTTTTTCAACCAAGTTGCTACAGTTCCATCAGTCATTGTATCTGATAAACGGGGCATTGTTACAACTATTACGCCTTTTGGCAAATTGGTTGTGGCTTTTAAGTTGTTTTCTGTTTTTGGCATCTCTCCCGAAGTTTCTGGAACACTAGATGAAACATTAGTTTTACCAGAATTTAAGGATTCTGTTTTACCAGAAATTAATGCTGAAATATCTTCTCCATCTTTACCAATAATTGCTAAAAGTGAATCAATTGGTGCTGTTTCTCCTTCAGGAATTCCAATATATAATAATGTACCTGAATTGAAAGATTCAAATTCCATTGTAGCTTTGTCGGTCTCAATTTCAGCAAGAATATCGCCTTCGGCAATTTTGTCTCCTACTTTTTTTAACCAAGTTGCTACTGTTCCCTCCGTCATAGTGTCGCTTAATCGCGGCATTGTTATTACTGTTGCCATAATTTATAGTCTATGAGGAATAAATGGATAATTTTCTTGTTCGTAAACAACGTCGTACAATTGCTGTATTTCTGGAAACGGAGATTCTTCGGCAAATTTTACGCACTCTTCAACTAATTCTTTTACTCGTTCGTCGATTGCTTCAATTTCAGCCTCGGTAGCATATTTGTTGTCCATAATTACATCAAGAACTTGAGTAATTGGATCTATTTTTTTGTATTCTTCAACTTCATCTTTTGTTCTATAAAGTTGCGCGTCAGACATTGAGTGTCCTCTATAACGATAGGTTTTCATTTCTAAAAATGTTGGTCCATCGCCACGTCTTGCTCTATCGATTGCTTCGGTCATTGCTTCGGCAACTTTCACAGGATTCATTCCATCAACTGGACCACAAGGCATTTCATATCCTAATCCAAGTTTCCAAATATCAGTGTGATTTGCAGTTCTTTCGACTGAAGTTCCCATTGCATAACCATTATTTTCTACAATAAAAACTACTGGAAGTTTCCATAACATTGCCATATTGAACGCTTCGTGAAGTGAACCTTGACGTGCTGCTCCATCTCCA
>JAYTMQ010000165.1:0-6264 GCA_043728355.1 Bacteroidota bacterium | reverse complement strand
TAAATTTACACCTTTTAGGTGAGACTACCAAAGCCCTGAAGCTTTATTTTTAAAGACTTTAGGGCTTTTTAATTAGTTATGTTGCGAGTTTTGGGTAAAAAATAAATTTCAGAATTTTCCATTTTCCGGTCTGACCAAAAAGTCAAACTTGCCAAATCGATAATGTACTTTTTTTCTAATGCATTTGTAAAATAATCTAATTTCAAATCATCAATATTCGAAATATTTATTTCAGAAAGTTTGCTGTAACGTATAGAATTTTCAAAAAATTTAATCATCAAATCATCATTTGTAGATTTATTGGTTTTGGTTTTTAATGCCAAAGAAAGTACCGAAATTATTGACTCTTCGATTTTTTTGAGATAATTTTCTGGAATCATACCTTCATTCAAAAACTTCTGAAAAGCTAGAACATCTACAAACAAAAAAGCATTGGTTTCGAGATGCGAGAAATTTTTGCTGATTATATTTTCATTATGATAAATACGGTTTTCGATATTTTTCTCTAAAGTTGACGAGTCAGAATTTTTTGGTAAAATCTTTTCTAAAATGGATAATTTAATCGGATTTAGTAGAGCAAAAAATAAATTGCAAATCTCTATAAAATCTTCAACTTTTTTTTTATTCAAAAAATAAATTCCAAACAGTGCTTCAAGAAAAGCTACTTTAGTAATTTCTCCAGTCAATAAATCATCTTCTGAATCTAAATTTATGACATTTCCATATAAAAAACCAGACGATCTGAGATTGTTATAATAAGATTCTTCATCAATTCTAATTTGATTTTTGGATTTTAAATCGATAAAAAATTTGTCGATCCAACCAGGAATTGATGGGTTTATCATATCATTATTTTGAAATACAAATCTATGCTTTTTTTTGGAAAAATTGTGTTGTTAATTAAGGTCTGGATTTAATATTTTGTTCACACAAACTTATTATTTGTTCAATTCTAATGATTCTGGTTTCTAAACGTTTTGCTTGATTTAGCCAATATAAATAATTTTTTCTGTAAGATGGACTAAAGTTCAAATAATTTTCAAAAGCTTTTTTACTGTTGCCAAATGCCAATTTTAAATCAACTGGAATTTCGAGATTTTCGACAGCATCAATAGATTCCCAAGAACCGTTTTGTTTGGCGATTTCAATTATTTTTAATCCACTTTCATGAATTAGATTATCTATAATGAGTTTCTCAATATAAGTTTTGTTGAGTTTGCTCCAAACACTTTTGATTTTTCTTGGCGTAAAAACTTGTTTTCTTCTATCCTCGTCCAATTTTCTGACGGTTGAATCAATCCAACCATAACAAATGGCAACTTTTACTGCTTCTTCCCAACGCATACTTTCGAATTGGCTGTCAACTCGATAAAAAACCAATTCAATTCCTGTAGATAAATTGTGATTTTTGTGCAACCAATTGCGCCATTCTTTGTCGTTTTTAAAATAATGAAGTTCTTTTTCTTTCAAAATAGATTATTTTAATTTTTAACCAAACTACTTTTAGCAATAATCTTTCGGATTTCAGATTCAAAATGATAAGCTATATTAGAATCGTCATTCATTGCATTTTCTAAAACGATTAAGCTTGTATCAGACTCTGGAAAATAAAAATTTATTGAAACATATCCAGAACCCATTCCTGTATGTCCAATCATTTTTGGTTGTTCGATTTCGTTTATTCTAACTCCATAACCATAGCCAATTTCTTTATCTCCAAATGCGTTGTGCTTGGCTTTTACATCATAAGAAATCATTAATTTATAAGTTTCAGGTTTCAAAATTTTATTGTGATGCAAATTTTTATTCCAAATTGCTAAATCATTTACCGTCGAAATAATTCCAGCAGCAGGAATACTTATTGTAGAAAACTCAAATTTATCAACTACCGAAATTTCTTTATTTTTATGAATATGTCCACTAACCAAATCAATTTTTCTGTCATTATGATTAGCAAATGTTTTATTCATTTTTAATTTTTGAAATAAATTAGTAGCAATTTCTATATAAGTTTTTTTATTGATGTTTTCTATAATTTTTCCTAGTAAATTATAAGTTTGATTTCCATAATTAAAAGATGTTCCAGATTTGTACAACAACTTTTTTCCAACAGCATCAATACCTGAAGTGTGATTTAAAAGTTGATGTATAGAAATAGAATCCGCCCAAGTATCATTTAATTCGGGTAAATATTTTTTAATTGGCGATTTTAAATTTAGGTTTCCTTTATCTACTTCCATCAAAATTAAAACAGCCGTAATTTGTTTGCTGTTTGACATTATAATAAAATTCTGATCTAGATTTAATTTTGATTTTTCAAAATTATTTTTGAAACCAAAAGATTTGGAATATTTAGTTTTCCCTTTTTTAGAAACCAAAATATTACCATTAAAAGTTCTAATATTTTGAGTTGAAATTAAGCTATCAATTTTAATTGAATAATCATTTTTTGTTTTAGATTGCGATTGACAACTTAAACTTAAAAAATATAAAAAAGTTAACGAACAATATTGAATGAATTTCATTGATATTATTTAATTAAAGCTGAACAAGCTTGTCTAGCACCAGCATTTCCAGCAGGTTGTGATGTAAAATCATCGGTTCCAGCATGAACAATTAGACCTTTTCCGAGAATGTTTTTAGTATCATCGTTGCAACCAATACACCATTGGTCGGTTGTTAAAGTGATTGTTCCATTTCCATTTGCATCTGCAGTAAAATTGCCAATATCGCCTTTATGAAATTCTTCAACTTCCCATTTTCCGTGTTTTTTGAATGTTGGATTCCAATGTCCACCAGCTGAACTTCCATCTGCCGAAGTGCAATCTGCTTTTTCGTGAATGTGAATTGCGTGAATACCAGGAGATAAACCAGTAATTTTAGCTTCAAAATTAACTTTGCCATTTTTCTCAATAAATGTTGCAGTTCCAGTAACCGAACTTTTACTTTTAGGTTCTAAAATAACTGTCAATTTATTTTCTGGTTGTGACGAATTTGTGCTTTTGCAACCCATAAAAATTGCAAAAATTACAAGTGTTGAAATGATTATTTTTTTCATGATATTTTTTTATAAAATTAAGCATTTATTTTATTTAAAATTTTATAATTATTTAATTTCAAAATATTTTTTTTGGGAATTGTTTAAAAAAAAAATACAATATATTTGTAAACTATTTAAAAATTAACCAAAAACCATAATTAATGAATATTACAAAATTATTTTACCTTACAATAGCTGTTTTGACATCTGTATTTTCATTTGCTCAAACAAATAACAAACTTAAAGAAAATCAACCTTTTCAAAAAACTTTAAAATTTGACAATGTTGTTGATTCTAAATTCGCAATTATTGAATTTTCTAAGCAATATAATTTAGGGAAATTCAATTCATTTCAAGAAAAATATTCGAATATCGATAATAATGGCGTAAAACATTCTAGACACCAACAATTTTATAAAGGATTGAAAGTTGAGTTCGGAACCATAATTATTCATTCTTTAAACGATGATGTTCAATCTATTAATGGAGAATTATACAATTCAGAAAATTTGAATTTATCTCCAATTTTATCTAAATCTCAAGGTTTAGATCTAGCTGTTGCATCAATGAAGGCTACAAGGTTTCTTTGGGACAATCCAGAAAATGCATTGGAAATGAATTATAAAAAACCTACAGGCGATTTATTGATTTTTCCTTTAGTAAAAAAAGGCGAAGTTAGATTGGCATATAAATATGATATTTATTCCACAGAACCAGTTGCAAGAATCGAAGTTTTTGTCGATGCTAATTCTGGAGAAATATTATACAAAAACCCTATAATAAAACACGCAAACGATTTGGAATCGAAAGTAGAAACTGAAGTAAATTTAAAAGATTTTTCGGCAGTTATAACTGGTAACGCAGCAACTCGTTACAGCGGAACTAGAGCAATCGAAACAAGTTTAGTTGGCACAAATCACGTTTTAAAAGATTTTACTCGCGGTTCTGGAATATTTACTTACAATTCGGCAAGAACAACAGGTTATCCATCGACCAATTTTACTGATGTAAATAATGATTGGACAGCTGCAGAATTTGCAAATACTAATAAAGACAATGCAGCTTTAGATGCACATTGGGGTGCAGAAAAAACTTATGATTTTTGGCAAAATACATTCAACAGAAATAGTTTTGATGGATTAGGAGCAACAATAAAAAGTTATGTTCATTATCGAAAAGTTGCAGGGCAAAGTTTAAGCAATGCTTTTTGGAATGGTTCTGTAATGAGTTATGGCGACGGAAGCACGAATCCATTTACTTCAATAGATGTTTGCGGACACGAAATTGGACATGCAATATGTACCTATACAGCCGGTTTAGCCTATCAAAATCAATCGGGCGGAATGAATGAAGGTTTTTCTGATATTTGGGGAGCTTGCATCGAGCAATATGGACGAACTGGTTCTTTATCAGGAGCAATTCTTCCAGCAATTTGGATTGTTGGCGAAGATTTTAGTTCAAGTGGTTTGCGATCGATGTCAAACCCAAATTCTAAAGGAGATCCAAGTACTTATTTAGGAGATTTTTGGGTTCCTACTGGCGATGAAAGTTCTTGTGTTCCAGCAGGAACAGGCGAATCAGGTGCAAATGATTATTGTGGCGTACATACCAATAGTGGCGTTTTGAACAAATGGTTTTATATATTAACTGCTGGAGAATCAGCAACTAACAATGCACCAAATCCTGATACTTATAATGTAACTGGAATTGGAATGGCAAAAGCAGCCGAAATTGCTTATTTTTTAGAAAGAGATTATCTTACTGCCAATTCGACTTATGCTGACGCTAGAACAGGCAGTCTAGAAGTTGCTAGTAATTTATATTGTCCGTTAAGCACAGAGTTTATTGCTGTTACCAATGCTTGGTATGCTGTTAATGTTGGAGAACAATTTATTGCTTATCCAAAAGATGTTGCTTTGAAAAGTGTTTCGAAACTTGTAAATGTTTCTTGCGTAACATCAATTTCGCCTTCGATTGTTTTTGGAAATTCGGGTACGAGTGCAATAACAAATGTTTCAATTTCTTATAATATTGATGGCGGAACTGCAACAAACACTTCTTGGACTGGAAATTTAGCCGTTTGTGGTACGCAGAATTTGGCAATATCTGTTGGAATTTTATCTGTTGGAAATCATATCTTGAATGTTACAATCTCGACTTTAAGTGATGGAAATATTACGAATAATACAAAATCTTCAATAATTCTAGTCAACGGAAACGGTACTGCTGCAGCAATAAATACATTCGAAAACAATACAGATAATTTAATTTCGATTGAAAGTTCAGGTAATTCAAATGTAGTATGGGAACGAGGAACTTTAGGCACAAAAGCATTTTTAAGCAGTTCATCAAAAGTTTATGCAACCAAATTATCGGGTAATTATCTTGACAAAACTAAATCTTATCTTTTCTCAAGATGCTATGATTTATCAAATGTTTCAAATCCTAAAATCGAGTTTGATATGGCATTTGACATAGAAATTGACTATGATTTATTGTATGTTCAAACATCAACAGATGGTGGAACAAGTTGGACAAATTTAGGTTCAGGAATAACTCCTAATTGGTATAACAGTAGTAGATTACCAAATGGAGTAGATTGTCAAAATTGTGTTGGTGGTCAGTGGACTGGGCGAGATGCAACTGTAAAACATTATACTTATGATTTGACACAACAAGCAAACACAATAATTAGATTTGTAATGGAAACTGATGATGCTTCCAATAATGACGGAGTTATAATAGATAATTTTCAGGTTTCTGGAACAAATTTAGCTTCAAAAAATAACGTATTTGAAGTTTTTGCCGTTTATCCAAACCCATCGAATGGTTCTATTTCTATTTCGTTAACTTCTAGTTCTGATGTTAAAGTTAGTTTAAACGATATTTCTGGAAGATTAATTTTTAATGAATTATTCGAAAATTCTGAATCAATTTTTAAAAAAGAAATTAATTTCAATACTCTTTCAAAAGGAATTTATTTGATAAATGTAGAAAGTGATGGTAAAATTGCATCTAAGAAATTGATTATTGAATAATTATTGGTTAAATTTAAAAAAAAGCGCTTATTCAATTTATGATTAAGCGTTTTTTTTTATCGATTAAAATTTATCGATTGTTTTTAATTTTATATGACTGTCCGTAACTTGTACCAATGCTAAAAAAAGCATATATTTGTGATGTCAACCTATTAAATACAAGCTATGAACCTGCCAAAATTTTTC
>JAYTMQ010000164.1:0-8832 GCA_043728355.1 Bacteroidota bacterium | reverse complement strand
TGGTTTCTTCTTTTTTATTACAAGAAATTATTGAAAAAGCAATTGAAAGAATTAGAATTAAGTTTTTCATTTTATGATTTTTATGATACAAAAATATGTTTTTTACTCTAAAGATTACTTTTTTTTGCCACAAAGTGACCAAGACTCGAAGTTTTATAATTATATATTTTTTAGAGTCTTGGCGTATTTGTGGCAAGCAAATCCTTATGCGTTTTTTAAAATATAGATATGCGAAGAATATTCTGACGATTTCTTGGCTTTCCAGTTCGATTTTAATCCTATAAAAAAAGCTTTGATATAACTCATTTTTCCAGTTTTGTATTTCTCTGATAACATAGCGACATAAAACGAATCGAATTTCATTGGTAAAACTTTTTCAAGTTTCAAGTCTTCTTTTTCGAATAATAATTTAATTGTGGTTTTCGAGAAATGCCAAAAATGAATTGGTACATCGTACGCTGCCCAATATTGTTTGTAATAATTTGCATCAAATGATTTAAAATTTGGAACGGCAATAATCAAAGTTCCGTTTGGTTTTAATAATCGTTTCAATTCTTTAATTTGATTTTCGAGATTCGGAACGTGTTCCAAAACGTGCCACATTGTTATAATATCAAATGAATGATTTTCTAAATCTGATGTTTCATTTACAAATTCTACACCTTTTTTGCTTGCAATTTCTTTGGCTTTTTGGCTTGGCTCTACTCCTGTTGTTTGCCAACCGTTTTGTTTTACAAATGCTAAAAAGTCTCCTGTTCCTGCGCCTAAATCTAAAATCTTTCCTTTATTTTTAGATAAACTATCAATTAGATTTAGTTTGTTTTTTAATGCAATATTTTTGACTGCTTGGTATAGTTTTTCGAATAATGATTTGTTTCCATCTGTATGCGAAATATAGTTTGGACTGTCGTAATATTTAGCAAGATTTTCAGAACTCGGCTGCGGATTGGTTACCAACATATCCAAATATTTGTCATAATACAAATCGAAAATTTCTTGCGAAACCGAATGATCTTTTACTTTTAGGAAAAAAGCTTTGTTTTCAGTTATCATATTAAATTAAAGGTTTAGTTGTTTCTCTTGCGCAACCAACGTACAGTCCCCACGGGACAAAATAAAATTAAAACGTTTTAATTTTTTTCTACCAACATTAAGTCCCTAACGGGACAAGTTAAATAGTTGTATTTAATATAAGTTTAAAATCTATGTTTACATAAAATCTCAACGACTGCTTAATTTAACGAATGAGTTTCACGTGGAACATATTAATGTTAAATATTAAATTTCGCATACTAAACTTAAAATTTACTATCTAAAATCTAATATTCTAACGACCCATATAAATCAATAAAACGGAAATGTCGCTTGGTGAAACTCCAGAAATTCTTGATGCTTGCGAAATAGTTATTGGTCTAATTTTAGATAATTTTTGCTTGGCTTCTATCGACATTGATTTTATTTTCTCGTAATCGAAAAATTCTGGAATTTTTACATCTTCTAGCCTAGTTAATTTGTCAGCGTTATTTCTTTCTTTTTCTATGTATCCAGAATATTTGACTTGAATTTCAGCTTGTTCTAAAATCTCTTGATCTAAATCGTTTGCTTCGATATAATCTTTAATTTTGTCAAGTTGCAACATATCTGACAAATCAATTTGGGGACGAGATAAGATCTTAAATAATTTATCGGTTTGATTGACTTCAGCAGTTTCTTTCGCAATAAGAATTGGATTAACTTCTTCTGGAGAAATGCTGGTGTTTTTGTAAAACGAAACCATTTTTTCAGATTCGTTCAATTTATGTTCCATTCTTCGAAAACGCTTCTCTGATGCTAATCCTAATTTATGAGAAATTGGGGTTAATCTAAAATCGGCATTATCTTGACGCAACAAAGTTCTATATTCAGCTCTTGAAGTGAACATTCTGTATGGTTCTTCGGTTCCTTTTGTGATTAAATCGTCAATTAAAACGCCAATGTAAGCTTCGTCACGTTTCAGAATTAGCGGTTCTTTTTCTTGTACTCTCAATGCAGCGTTAATTCCAGCCATAAGTCCCTGACTTGCAGCTTCTTCATAACCAGTTGTTCCATTTATTTGCCCAGCAAAATACAAACCTTCAACCAATTTAGTTTCCAACGTATGCTTTAATTGTGTTGGCGGAAAATAGTCATATTCAATTGCATAACCAGGACGAAAAAATTTTACTTTCTCAAAACCAACAACTGAACGCAAAGCTTTAAACTGAATATCTTCTGGTAATGATGTTGAAAAACCGTTGACATAAACCTCGCAAGTATTCCAACCTTCAGGCTCAATAAACAATTGATGTCTTTCTTTATCGGCAAAACGATTGATTTTATCTTCGATAGATGGACAATATCTTGGCCCGATAGATTTTATACGACCATTGAACATTGGCGAACGATCAAAACCTTCTCTCAGAATATCGTGAACATCAAGCGAAGTGTAAGTCATATGACACGATCGTTGATGTGACAAAGGTTTTGTAGCGTCAGAATAAGAAAATTTATCTGGTTTTTCGTCGCCTTTTTCTTCATTCATTTTAGAATAATCCAATGAGCGACCATCGACTCTTGGCGGCGTTCCTGTTTTCATTCTTCCGGCTTCGAAACCAGCTTTTATTAAATCTTCGGTAATTCCGTAACTTGCGCTCTCGCCTGCCCGACCGCCACCGTGTTGCTTTTCACCAATGTGAATCAATCCGTTAAGGAAAGTTCCGTTGGTTAAAACAACCGATTTAGAACGAATTTCTAAACCTAATGAAGTTTTAATTCCTTTTACTTTTCCGTTTTCGATAATTAATCCAGAAATCATTTCTTGATAAAAATCAAGGTTTGGAGTTCCTTCTAGCATCATTCTCCATTCTTCGGCAAATCTCATTCTGTCAGATTGCACTCTTGGCGACCACATTGCTGGTCCTTTTGACTTATTCAACATTTTAAATTGAATAGCAGTTCGGTCAGAAACTATCCCAGAATAACCGCCCATTGCATCGATTTCCCGAACAATTTGGCCTTTGGCAATTCCGCCCATTGCTGGATTACAAGACATTTGAGCGATGTTTTGTAAACTCATTGTAACCAATAATGTTGATGCGCCAAGATTTGCAGATGCCGCTGCAGCTTCTGAACCTGCGTGACCTGCGCCAACTACTATTACATCGTATTCTTCTTGAAACATTTGATTTCTGATTTCTGATTCTAGATTTCTGATTTAGGAAATCGACTAGAATTATATGTTCCACGTGGAACGTTAATGTATTATTTTTAAATTTATTTCGCTTTCAAAAAGATGGCTTAGCGTTAATTTTAAAATTCAAGATTTAAAGTGATTCGAAAATCTGAAATCTAAAATCAACATTCAAAAATCCTAAATCTATTGTTCCACGTGAAACATTTTTAATTTTTCTTCTTCTTTGTTTCGCATAAATTGTTCGTCGGCTTCGGTTTTATCTTTGAAACCACAATAGTGTAAAACGCCGTGAACCATAACGCGGTTTAATTCTTCAACGAACAAAACTTTATAATCTTTGGCATTATCTTCAACTCGTTCAATAGAAATGAAAATATCTCCCGAGAGTTCATTTCCAAGTGAATAATCAAAACTAATAACGTCAGTCAATGTGTCGTGGTTGAGATATTGCTGGTTGATTTGCAATAAGTATTCGTCGTCACAAAAAATGTAATTGATTTCGCCTTCGGATTTATTTTCTGATAAAATAACTTTGGACAACCATTCAGAAACCTCAGTTTCGTTGGGTAATTCGAAGTCGGATTCGTAATTGTAATTAATCATTTTGTTTGAAATATTCTTGAACTTTCTGATTGTAAATTGTGCGCAAAGGTAAACTTTGTCTGTTTAAAATTTCTATTGATTTTAAATAATCTTTTAGTTCTGTTGGCAATGGTTGTGCGGCGTTATTGAACTCTTTTTTATTAGTTGTCGATTGGCGTTTTTCTTCTTGACCTTGCTCTTGAACTGCTTTTTCGAGTTTTAATAATTCTTGTTTTACATTTAGAATTTTCTGTAAAACGTCATTTTTAAAACCTTTGTTGAGCAATTGTTTTTCGATGTCTTTCATTTGATTAACCGCATTTTGCCCCGAGCCACCAATGCCACGTTTTTTTAATTCTTCTTGTAAAGCTTCGCGTAACTGTTGCTGTTCTTTGTAAATTTCCATTATTGCTTTGGCATCACCTTCGCCGTCTTGACCGTTATCGCCCTCGCCTTTGCTTTCGCCATTTTCACCACTTTTTCCATCTTTTCCTTTTCCGTCTTTTCCATCTTTGCCTTCGCTTTTTCCGTCTTTTCCTTTACCGTCTTTGCCCTCTCCTTTTCCTTCACCTTGACATTTTCCCTCACCAGGTTTCTTGCCTTCGCCTGGTTTTTTTCCAGCTCCTTCTTTGGCTTTCTCGCCAAGTTGTGCTTGTTTCTTGATTATGTCTGGCAATTGCATTTCGCCTTTTCCTGAACCTTTTTTGGGTTTTCCTTTTCCAGATCCTGACATTTGCATTTGCATATTAGTCAAAACATCAGCTAAATAATCAGCTAATTTGTTCGAAGCTGAAATTGCATATTGCTGATGAGAAATTCCTTTTGGGAAATTGGCCTCGACAAAAGTATCTAGCGAACTGTCTAAATTGTAATGCACATTCCCAACTTCTTTGGTAATGTTTTCAGCAATTTTTGGGTTTCGCAATGACATAGCAAACAAACTATCATCAACGTGAGTGAACTGTTGTTTTAAATCTTGTTGCATTTTTAGGTTTTTATTGAATGATGGTGCACCACGTTTTAGGGTTTTAAATTGCTTCATTAAATCTTCTTCCGAGAATGAAAATGCTAATAAATTATCCAGAATTTGTCGCAACATAGCAACATCTTCATCAAGTTGTTCTTGTTCGCCACCTTCCATTTCTTGTTCGGCTTTGGTAGACATTTCTTTCATTTTCTTGGCAGCCGATTTTTGTTTTTTCTTTGCAGAATCTTTACCTTCTTTACTGTCTTTCTTTAAATCTTCCGATGCTTTCTTTAAATCTTCATTAATTTCTTTTTGCTTTTCTGGACTTGCATCAAGGTTCATTGGTTTTTTTAATTCCTTGTTTTCCTTATCAACTTCTTTTAATTCTTTTTGAATTTCATCAAACTCTTTATTGATTTCATTTTGTTTTTGTTCCGTATTTTCTTTGTCTTTGTTTGATAATTCATCTTGCTTATCAGATAATTTATCTAGCTTGTCAAATATTTGTTCTGCTTTTTCTTTTACATAATAACGTTTTGTTAACTCGACCAATTGCTCTAAATTTTTTGCTTGGTTTTTAGATTCTTTCTTGAACTTATCTAACTTTTCAGTTAATTCATCTTGCTTTAACTTGTCATTCAATTCTTTTAATTCGTCAAGAAGCTTCTTGTTTTTCACTAACTCTTCTTTAGATTTTTCGAGACGTTTTTCAAGCTCTTCTTTCAATTCGTCCTTCTTTTCAGATTTGAATTTGTCAAGGTTATCTTTCATTTTCTCGGCAAATTGTTTCATCATTTCATCTTGTTGCTCTTGCTTTTTGATAAAATCATTGATTTTTTGCTGATCTTTGAATTCTAAATTATCTTTCTCTTTATTGGTTTTTTGCAGTTTATCTAATTCAGACATTTGCTTGTCTTGTGCTTTTAAAGATTTTTGCAAACCAGAAATATTCTCGTTTTGCTGTTGCAAAATCTGATCTTGTTTTTCGACTTCGGTTGTTATTCTGTTTGAAAAAACTGTCGATTTCGTAGATTTATAATTATGAATTGCATCATTATCAAATACTTCAAAATAAAATTCATACGAAACGCCTTCTTTAACTGGCAACGTACTTGGGAATGAAAACACAAATTGGTCGTAAACATCTTTTTTAGAACCCAAAGTTGCTCGTTTGGCTGTGTTAGGTTTATCTTTTTCATAATAAACTATTTGTAATTTCGATAATCCATAATCGTCTGATATTTTTCCTAGAACATAATTCTTTTCGACCTTTAAACTATCAGGTGCATTGTCAACATTGATGGTCGGAAACTGGTCTTTAATTACCGAAATTTGATAATTGAGTTTTTCATAGTTTTTTACTTTTTCATTCGACGTAAGAATTTGATATTCTGTGTTTTGCGCTATATTTTTACTTAAAGTGAATGTGTTTTCCGCTTTCGCAAATGAATAACTGGAAATCGTATCTTTCCATTGCACATTTTGTGTCGCTTGCGTTTTCATTCGCCAAGTAACTTGTGTTCCTTCGGGAATAATTGCATTGCCGTTTTCTTTGATAACTTCAGATGCTTTTTTTAAATATCCTGGGAAATTCAATTGCATTTCGAAATTGGCAATGCTAGGAACGGTTACAACATTTAGAACATATTCATTAGAAATAACATCGTTGGCTTGAATATTAAAATCAATATTTTCAGTTGGTTTTAGAAATTTATATTGAAACTCGCCTTCTTTGATTTTCTCCATAAAATAAGATTCTTCGCCAATATGAATCATTGCGGTTTCTGGCGTTATGTTACCTTCGGATTTTATTTTAACAACAAAATCTTGGTTTTGTTCGGTTTGCAAATCTTTATTCAAAACCACAAATTTGAATGGCGCTGGTGGCAAAAATTGTTGTTTGTAATTCACAACACGATTCATGCTTTGAGATAAAATATTAGCATTTCCTGAAACATAAAATACTATAAATAACAATATCGGGATTATTGCCAATGGCAAATATTTCTTGTTTTTGTTGAAGTTTATGGCATTCTGAAAAGGAATTGGCTGCAACGATTTTGATTTTTGATCTATCGATGCCAATAACAATTCGGATTGATTTTTATCATTTGATAACTGAAGAAAATTAGTCAACTTATCTGAAACTTCTGTGAAATGATTTCCGATAATATTCGAAGCTTCTTTATAATCAATTCCTTTTTGAAGTTTAAATAATTTAGATAATGGAAAAAGTATAAACCTGCCCAAAAGAAAAAGTTCCACAACAATAAATGCGTAAAAAAGAATAGTTCGTGCCGATGGTTTTAACCAAAGAAAATATTCTACAAAAAGTGTAAACAGCAAATAAATTAATCCCAATCCGACAAAGAAAATGATGCCACGAATGAGTTCGTTGGTGTAAAACTTCTTAATAAAAAGTTCTAATTTTTGATGTATGATATTCGATTTTTCCAAAATAAATTTCAAATAATTATTTAACCGATAAAAGTACGATTTTATATTTATCAAATAAAAATATAAACTTTAAGATTTGTATTACTTTAACATATTAAGAAAATTTATACATTTGATTTAAAATGATACTAATATGAAATATTTATGGGCATATTCGATTCCAGTAATCGGAATTTTAGGAATTTATTTTGGTGGAATTTATAGTTTTGGTGCGTTAGTTTTTGCGTTTGTATTCATACCATCAATGGAACTGATGCTTCCAATTGACGAAAAAAATTACGATGCAGAAGAAACAGACGAACGTTTGAAGAATAAATTTTATGATTTAATGTTATATTTGAATGTGCCAATTGTTTACGGTTCATTGATTTATTCACTGATCAAAATCACATCAACAGAAATTTCAACTTTAGAAATTGTTGGAATAACTTTAAGTTTAGGCGTAATTTTTGGAGCCAATGGAATTAATGTTGCTCACGAGTTAGGTCACAGAAAATCGTTATTCGAAAAAATTCTTGGTAAAGCATTATTGATTCCGAGTCATTACACACACTTTTTTATCGAACATAATCACGGACACCATTTGCACGTCTCTACTCCTACTGATCCATCGACAGCAAAATACAACCAAAACTTATATGCGTTTTGGTGGCAAACAGTTTCTGGAACTTACGTAAAAGCTTGGGAAATTCAGAAGAAATTAAACGAGGTTAATAATACAAGTTTGTTTTCTGTAAAAAACGATATGTTTTGGTTTACAATAATTCAATTTGCTTATTTGGTTTTAGCTTATTCATTTTTTGGATTGACTGGATTATTATTTGTAATATTTACAGGAATTGTTGGCTTTCTTTTATTAGAAACCATCAATTATATTGAACATTATGGCTTGAAACGCAATAAATTGCCTTCCGGCAGATACGAACGCGTTTCTGAGAAACATTCCTGGAATTCGAATCACGTATTAGGCAGAATTATCCTTTATGAATTGACTAGACACAGCGATCATCATTACAAATCTCAAAGAAAATATCAAATTTTAGAATACCACGATGTTTCTCCGCAAATGCCTTATGGTTATCCAACAAGTATGGTAATGTCGTTTTTTCCGCCTCTTTGGTTTGCTGTTATGAATAAAAGAGTTCCAGTTGAGATGAAATCAAATTAGAAAATTAATTATATTTGTAATAAAATTATTTGCTATGAAGATGCTAACACAGAAAAAAGAAATAATCGATTGGATTTCTTCATTAGATAATCCATTGATCTTAAATAATATCTATAATCTTAAAAAAGAATCAAAACTAAGTTTCGAGGAAAGATGTTCAAAAGCTTTGACACTTGAAGAATTTAGAGCTGAAATAAAAAAGCGAATTAGAAATTATCCTGTCAAAAAATGATTTATTTTGAAAATGGAGTTATTGATTATTTGAATAATTTAGTTTTTGAGTTATACGATAATGAATATTTCGGGTTTATTGAAAGTTCAGAAATTTTTGCAGATAAATAAATTGACTTTATACCCAAAACTCGCAACATAACTAATTAAAAAGCCCTAAAGTCTTTAAAAATAAAGCTTCAGGGCTTTGGTAGTCTCACCTAAAAGGTGTAAATT
>JAYTMQ010000163.1:0-4895 GCA_043728355.1 Bacteroidota bacterium | reverse complement strand
AACGAAGATTTGCTCATTCTAAATTGTTAGTGTTGAGTTTATCAAATTAAAACTAATGCAGGCAGTATTTTTAGTTTATGTAAAGAACGTTTATTTATCAAGATATTGAATTAATAAATCATTAATTTTTTTTAGTCTGTCTATGGTTTCTGTGCCGTCAATCGAGTTAACTATCTGTCTCTGTTCTAGTTGCGATGCGAATTGCAAAGCACACATTGCCAAAACATCTTGTTTGTCTCTAACTGCATAGTTTTCTTCGAATTGCTTAATCATGGCATCAATTTTTTTAGAAGCAATTCTCATTCCTTCTTCTTGCGAGAAATTTACTGTCATTGGGTAAATTCTGTCTGCGATTGATAATTTAATTTTTAGCTTTTCGTCCATATTATTCTAATCGGATAATTGCGCAATGCAATAATCTATTTCCCGAACTAATGAATTTATTTTGAGCTTTGTATCTCGTTTGTTTTCGTCACTGCCAAGTAATGAATTGGTGATTTTGAGTGCATCATACTTCTTTGATAAATCAGCATTTTCTTGCGTTCTTAAAAGTATTGTTTTTGTAGCGTTAGCCAAATCTTGTTTTAATTCTAGAATATTCTGCTCTAAATTATCTGTTTTTGCAAATAATCTTTGGAGTTTATTTTCTAACGAATCGACAATTTCTACAATTTCACTCATTTTAAATCTTAAATTCAAAACTAATTTACAAAGTTAAAATTTCTATTGAATAATTTCTAATTTATTTTATTAATTTTTAATTTATGTTTTTTTTGTAGCCAATCGCGCTGTCATTCCAATCTTTTTTTATTTCAATTACCACGGCTTGAAAGCCGTGGTAATTAAAACAAAAAAAGGATTTTCCCTTCCATCACGGCTAGGGCAATCGATTTCTAAAAACTTTTTAAAACAAGAAATTATATTTTTCTACAAACCATTCAATAAATTTAACTTTTTTTTTATATTAGCCAAAATGTTTTAAAATTATGAAGTTAGTATATTTTTTCTTGATTTTTTCAGTTGTTACTGTCTCTCAAACTAATTATCCAAAAGATTATTTTCGATCTCCGTTAGATATTCCAGTTGAACTTTCTGGTTGTTTTGGCGAATTACGTCCAAACCATTTTCATTCAGGATTTGATATTAAAACCCAAAAACGCGAAGGATTAAATGTGTATGCAGTTGCTGAAGGTTATGTATCAAGAATAAAAATCTCAACTTTTGGTTACGGAAAAGCAATTTATGTTACACATCCAAATGGTTATACATCACTTTATGGGCATTTGACTTCTGGTGTAGGAAATATAGAAAAATTCATACGAGGTTATCAATATAAAGAAAAATCATTTGAAGTCGAAATTTATCTAAAACCAACAGATTTGCCAGTAAAAAAGGGCGAAATTATTGCACTTTCTGGAAATACTGGTGGTTCTGGCGGACCACATTTGCATTTCGAATTTAGAGATTCAAAAAATGACAATATTATTAATCCGATGCTTTTTGGATTTGACCGATATATAAAAGATTCTAAAAAACCAACTATCAATAGTTTTTATGTCTATCCGATTGATGATAAATCGATAGTTAATCAGTCAAATAATGCGGTAGCTGTAGGATTAGATCTTCAAAAAGACGGTACTTTTTTAACTCAAAAAGTCAAAGCTTTTGGGAGAATTGGTTTCGGAATTAACACCATCGACTCATTTGATAATCCAGGAAATAGATACGGTATATATAAGGTAGAAGTTTTTGATAACGGTAAATCGATTTTTGGTTATCAATTCGATTCTTTTGCGTTCGAGGAATTCAGATATATAAATGCTCTATTGGATTTTTCGAAATTTAAAGCTAATGGTCAAAAAATTCAGAAACTATTTATGAAAAACCCATATCCATTAAAAATAATAAACACCGATGCAAATAATGGAATTATTGCTGTAAGTACAGATAATTTAACCAAAAATTATAAAGTTATAGTGTCTGATTATGCCAATAACAATACCGAAATAACTGTTCCTGTCGATTATTCGGGTTTACCTCCAACTAATATTGTGAGTGAAAAAAAATCTAAATATTTTGTAAAAAGCAATATAGAGAATATTTTTGCGTTAGAAAATGTAGAAGTTACTTTTCCTGAAAAAAATTTTTATGAAGATTTCTACATGGATTTTAGAGTAAAAAACGACACGGTTTACTTGCACAATAAATTAGTTCCAGTGCATTCTAATTTCAATTTAACAATTGATGTAAAAAAATATTCTGAAGATAAATTAAAGAAAATGTTTATTGCCAAAATCGATGGTAAAAAAATTGATTATGTTCCAACATTTAAAAAAGGAACCGTTTTTTCTACTAAAGTAAGAGAATTAGGAACCTATTGTGTAGCAGAAGATATTGTCGCTCCTAAAATTTCGATTTTAAAAATAATTGAAGGTAAAAATATTTCTAATGATAAAACAATAAATTTTAGAATTTCTGATACTATTTCAGGTGTAAACTCATTTAATGGTTTTATGAACGGAAAATGGATTCTTTTCGAATATGAATACAAGCAAAATAGATTAACCTATACATTTTCTGATGGAAATGCAATTGTTGGAAAAAACGATTTAAAATTGGTTGTGGTCGATAATGTTGGAAATTCTAGTATCTTTGAAACTTCATTTTTAATATCAGAAACTAAACCTAAAGATTGATAATTAATTCGTTTTCTGATTGATTAAAACACCAAATACCAATCTCATTTATATTATACTTTTGAAAACAAAAACAATAATTATTCTATTTTTCCTCCTTATATATAAATTTAATTTTGCACAAACTGCACGTGTAAAAGGAATTGTGTTAGATGAAAATAACAAACCAGTAGAAAAAGTAAATGTTACCGACGGAAAAACCAAAACTTTAACCAACGAAAATGGTTTTTATCAATTGGTTATTGATGCTAATAAAAAAGTGTCCATAGTTTTTACACACATTTCTTTAAAAAAAACTACAGCAATTATTGAATTAAAACCAAACGAAGATTTTGAATTAAATCCAGTTTTGAATGACCGTACCGAGTCAATGGATGAATTAGTTTTGATAAATAATAAAAAACGATTTGTAGGAATTACGACAATCGACCCAATAATGATAAGAAAAGTTCCTGGAGCCAATTCTGGAATAGAAAACATTCTTAAAACATTACCAGGAGTAAATTCTAATAATGAGTTGAGTACACAATTTTCGGTTCGTGGCGGAAATTATGACGAAAATTTGGTGTATGTAAACGAAATCGAAGTGTATCGACCTTTTTTAGTTCGTTCTGGTCAACAAGAAGGATTGAGTTTTACAAATACTGATTTAGTTCAAAATGTAGATTTTTCTGGTGGAGGTTTTCAAGCTAAATATGGCGATAAACTGTCTTCGGTTTTGGACATAACCTATAGAACTCCAACTAAATTTGGTGCAAGTGCCGAAGCAAGTTTTCTAGGAGCTAGCGCATCGATGGACAATGTTTCTAAAAACCAAAAATGGAATGCAATTACTGGCGTTCGATACAGAAATAACCAACTTTTAGTAAATAGTCAAGAAACAGAATCTAACTATAATCAAACTTTTGCAGACGTTCAATCCAATGTTAATTTTAATTATTCGACCAAATTCCAGTTTAGTTTTCTAGGTAATATTTCTCAAAACACTTATGATTACAAACCACTTTCTAGACAAACTAATTTCGGAACTATTAGCGAGCCAAAAGCGGTATTGATTGATTATAGCGGTCAGGAAAAAGATAAATATAGAACTTTTTTCGGAGCACTAAAAGCAGCTTTTAAACCCAATGAAAATAATAATTTTAAATTTATAACTTCTCTTTTTAATACACAAGAACAAGAATATTTTGATATCAATGCCAATTATTCAATTGGAGAAGTTGATAGTAACTTGGGTTCAGAAACTTTTGGAGATGTGAAATTTGCAACTGGAGCAGGATCTCAATTGACTCACGCTAGAAACGATTTAGATGCAGTTATTTTTAATGCAGAATTAAAAGGATTTCATGAACGAAATAAAAACCAATTCGAATGGGGTTTAAAAGTAACTCACGAAGACATAAAAGATAGAGTCAGAGAATACGAAATTATTGATTCTGCTGGTTTTTCGTTAAATCCGCCACTTACAAGTTTGCCAAAAAACGACCAACCATACAATCCCTATTTTGGACCATTAGCGCCATATCAAAATCTAAACTCTAAAAATCTTACCAAAATAAATAGATTTTCAAGCTATTTTCAATGGAGCAGACGAGACGTTTTAGGAACTTCAAAAGTTTGGTATAATGCAGGAATTCGTACTCAAAACTGGCAAGTATCTGGTAGAAATATTGATGGAAAATCTCAAATAGTTTTCAGTCCAAGATTTCAATTTGCAATAAAACCAGACTGGAATCAAGATATGATTTTTAGAATATCAGGCGGAATGTATGCGCAACCACCATTTTATAGAGAATTAAGAGATTTAAATGGAGTTGTGCAACCCGATGTAAAAACTCAAAAATCAATACACTTTGTTTTAAGTAATGATTATAGTTTCAAACTTTGGAAAAGACCATTTAAGCTAGTAACTGAGGCTTATTACAAATCGATGTCTAACGTAAATACTTACACATTAGACAATGTTAGAATAAGATATGCTGCAAATAACGATGCCATTGCGTATGCACAAGGATTGGATTTTAGACTAAACGGAGAATTTGTAAAAGGAACAGATTCGTGGCTGAGTTTTGGGTATTTGCAAACCGAAGAAAACATTAATGACAAAGGATTTATTGCAAGACCAACCGATCAAAGATTGAAATTTGGGCTTTTATATCAAGATTTTATGCCTAAAATTCCAAGTGTAAAAGTTTATTT
>JAYTMQ010000162.1:0-7066 GCA_043728355.1 Bacteroidota bacterium | reverse complement strand
AATTTATTTACCGCATAATTTCATTTTACAAAATAAAAACACAAATACGCAATCAATTTGCGTAATGAAATATATTTTAATATTTTTACAAATAAAACCCAAATGTCAATCAACAAACTTGCTCTAATCCGTTACAAAACCATCGACGAATGTCTCAAAAACCGATTTAGAAATTGGACTTTAGAAGATTTAATCAATAAAGTTTCTGATGCTTTGTTTGAATATGAAGGCATTGATTCTGGAATTTCTAAGCGAACCATACAATTGGATATTCAGAATATGCGAAGCGAAAAATTGGGTTATAATGCTCCGATTGTAGTTGTTGACAGAAAGTTTTACACTTATGAATACGAAGATTTTAGTATTACCAATTCGCCAATTAACAATGCTGATATAGAGAAAATGAAAGAAATCGTTTCGGTTTTGAAACAGTTTAACGGTTTTAATTATTTTGATGAAATGTCAGATATGATTATCAAATTAGAGAATAATTTGAATAAATCGTCCAAAAAAACTAAGAATTATATTCAGTTTGAGAATAATAAATTATTAAAAGGTTTAGAAAAAATAAATCCCTTATACCAAGCGATTTTGAATCAAAAACCATTGCTGATAGAATACAAATCCTTTAAAGCGCAGGCGTCTCAAGAACAAATTTATTTTCCTTATTTATTGAAAGAATATCGAAATCGTTGGTTTTTGATTTGTAAACCAAAATCAGCTAATCATTTAATCACATTGGCATTAGACCGAATTGAAAAATTTGAATCTTTAGAAAAAGAGCATTTTCAAAGTTATGACCGAGTTGATTTTGATACTTATTTTGATGATGTAATTGGTGTAACAAAGACATTGCGTGACGAATCTCAAAATGTAATTTTTGTTATCGATAAACCAAATGCTCCTTATGTAAAAACCAAACCATTTCATTCCTCACAAGAAATTATTAGTGAAGACGAAAATGGAACCACTTTTGCAATTCAAGTAGTTTTGAATTTTGAATTGGAACGTGAAATTTTAGGATTTGGCGAGAATATTAAAGTTTTGTCGCCAAGATTTTTGGTTAAGAAAATTTCACGAAGAATTGAAAGTGCTAATTTGGTTTATGAGAAATAATTTAGATACTTTTAGGATTTACCCAAGTTAAATTTGCATTTTTAAAAAAGTTATAAATTATCGGAACTGCAATTTGTGCTTTAGGATGTACATCGTGAAATAACAGAATTCCTTTTCGCCAAAGTAACATTAATTTGATTTGTCGATCGGCAACTTCTTGAGCGTTGATATTGGCACTCCAATCTTGAGAATCCATATTCCACAAAATAATTTTAGAATTATTTGCTTCTAAATAATTCAAAATTGTTTGGTTGCGTTGTCCATAAGGTGGACGAAAATACACTTTGCTTTGCTTTGGAAAGTTTTTGCTTATTAATTGACTTGTGAAATCTAAAGATTCTTTCCAAGGTTCGTATTTTTGATGCGATTTATGTTCTTTTCCGTGCGAATAAATTAGATTTTCTCCATACAAATCTACTAATGACTTGGCGCTCGTAGTTTTCAATCTTTCATTTAAGCTGTTTCCTAAAACAAAAAACATACTTGTCAATTTATATTCATTTAAGACTTTAATTAATTTGTCAGTATAACCAGAAGCTGGAGTTGGACCATCGTCGAAAGTTAATAAAAATTGTTTTTGAGCAAACTCAGATCCAAGAATTTCTGATTTTGATAATTCAAAAATCTCGCTTGTTAGTCTTGGATGATATGCTGCAAGTCTAATTTGTTCAGACAAATAAACTTCATAAAATTTTCTTGAGGGTAAAAACCATCGGTTTAAATTTTTTGGAAAATTGTCTTCTATAACAATTTTAGAAACTGTTTCCCAAGTATTTTTCTTAGGTATCAAAATAATTTGAGATAATGCTTGGTCATCTAAATTATTTAAATTGTTAATAATTATTTTTTTGGTTGTTTCTTTCCAGAGTTTTACTGAATTAGAATTTAGTTTTTTAATGCCAATTAACATTGCTAATTCTGCATCAGGAATTTCATTAAATTCGTTAAAAACTTTAACAAAAAGTAACATTTCACATTTTGATGCAACATCAAAATCTATATTGCCATTAATTTCATAAGACCATAATGTTCGATCACATTTTGCAATTTTGTCTGGTCCAGATTGCGCAAAAGTTGAAATCATTGAAAAGAAAAAAAATAGAATTTTAAAAATTTTATTTAGCATTTTTAGATGATTTGATTTTTTCAAAGTTAATAAAAAATCCTATAAAGTTTTAAAAACCTTATAGGATTAAAATATAATTTAAAGGAACTTATTATAAATTTGGAATTCTCAATAATTGTCCAGGATAAATTTTGTCTGGATCAGAAAGCATTGGTTTGTTTGCTTCGTAAATAACGTTGTATTTATTAGCATCACCATAATAAGTTTGTGCTATTTTTGACAACCAATCTCCTGTAACCACAGTGTGGTAACGAGAATCAGGAGCAGGTACTGCAACAGTCATATTGTTATCTACCGATTCAACACCGTCAACATTACCAACTGTTAATGCAATTTTTTCAGCATCGACTTGTTGGTCAACTTCTCCAGAAATATCAACTGAGTTGTCCGAATTTAATTTTACACTTAATTTATTGAATGGTAAATTGTGCGCCTGAACGTGAGCTAAAAGTGCGCTAGCTTTTAGTTGTGCTTTTTCAGCTTCTGGAGCTTCTTCTTCTTTTTTTCCGAAAAGTTTTGCTCCTGCATTCTTGATAAATGATAATAATCCCATTTTAATTATTTTTTAAGGTTAATAATAGAATAGTAAAATAATGATTTATTTTTTTTAAATCCTAATTTTATTTTTAAAGGTTTTAAAAAATGTTGTCGGAAAAGAAATATTTCTAGTTTAGCCCTGATGGAAAGGAAAATCCTTTTTAAAAAATTGAATTTTTTTTCAATTTTTTAAAAAGATTGGAATGACAGCAGGATAGATTTAGTTTTGAATGGATTTGTTGTGCTTCTGATAAAAATGAATTATATTCGCAGCACAAAAAATTCAACTAAAATGAAAAAAATATTTTTAATGTTTTTGGTTTCCTTTTTGCTTATTCCAGCAAGTGCAAAAGCCGATGAAGGTATGTGGTTCTTGATGTTTATTGAACGATTGAATCACCGTGACATGCAAAAAATGGGTTTGCAATTGACTTCCGAAGAAATTTATAGCATCAATAATCATTCTTTGAAAGATGCAATTGTGCAATTTAATGGCGGTTGTACTGCCGAATTAATTTCGAAAGATGGTTTGGTTTTGACCAATCACCATTGCGGATATGGAGCAATTGCTGAATTGTCAACTGCAAGTAAAAACCTTTTGAAAGATGGATTTTGGGCAGAAAACAGAAAAGCTGAGATTAAACCAGCCGATTTATATGTAAGGTTTTTTGTAAGAATGGACGATTGTTCTAAACGAATTTTAGCGGTAACCAATGCTAAAATGACTGAATTAGAGCGAGAAGCAGCCGTTAATAAAGAAATTGCGCTAATTGAAAAAGAGAATAACGATGGTGGAAAATATATTGTTTCTGTTCGTACGTTTTTTCAAGGAAATGAATATTATTATTTTGTATATCAAGATTATAAAGACGTTCGATTGGTTGGAACGCCGCCAGAAAGTTTAGGAAAATTTGGAGGTGACACTGACAATTGGGAATGGCCACGCCATACAGCAGATTTTTCAATGTTCAGAATTTATGCTGATAAAGATGGAAAACCAGCTGATTATTCTATTGATAATGTGCCGTTGCAACCAAAACATCATTTGCCTGTAAATTTAGGTGGTGTTAAAGAAAATGATTTCGCAATGATTTTGGGTTATCCAGGTCGAACTAATCGTTGGATGCCAGCTAGCGGAATTGCTCAAAACGTAAAATATGCCTATCCGGCTTGGGTTGAAGGTGCAAAAACTGGAATGGATAACATGAAAAAATACATGAACCAATCTGATGCTTTGAATTTGATTTATGCCTCGAAATATGCTGGAACTGCCAACTACTGGAAAAATAGACAAGGTATGATTGATGCACTTTCGAAATTTGGAACTGCAAAATCTAAAGCTGTTCAAGAAGCTAAATTTAATAAATGGGCCAATTTGCCTGCCAATAAAGCTAAATACGGAACTGTTGTTGAGACAATTAACAAGTTTTATGGTTTGACAAATGAAAAATCACGCCATGATAATTATTTGTCGCAAATGTTTAGAACAAGTGTTTTTGCAAGTTCAGGCAGAACATTAGGAAAACAATTAGAAAACTTCGTTAAAGCCGATGCTGCAAAAAGAACACAAATGGCAAAACCGCTTGAAATCATGGCAACCGAAATGTTTGCTAATTTGCACATTCCTGCTGAAAAAGATATTTTGTCGGCACAATTAAAGTTATATGTTTCAAAATCCAAAGGTTATGCAATTGCGCCAATGGTTGCGAAATTGGCTCTTGAGAATAATGGCGATTTTACAAATTTTATCAATAAAACAATTGATACTAGTATATTGTCTTCGCCTGAGAGAATCAAAAGCTTTTTAACAAATCCATCAGATGAGGCTTTGAAAAGTGATGTGCTTTATCAATTATCAAATGATTTAATTTCGCATTCTAATTCGAAATCTGATGAAATCGCAAAATCGCAAAACGATTTTGGAGCTTCGTTCAGATTATTGGTTGAAGGTTTGCGTGAATCAAAAATTGGAACAATTAAATATCCAGATGCTAATTCGACTTTGAGATTGTCTTACGGAAAAGTACGATCGTTACCAGCAGACAAGCGCAATGACGCCAAAATAAACAACTATACAACCCTTGCAGGTCAAGTTAAAAAATATAAGAAAAACGACATAGAATTTGATTTGCCAACTCGTTTGTTAGAAATGAATGCCAAGAAAGATTTTGGTCGTTATGCCGATAAAGATGGTTCGTTACATGTTAACTTCTTGACTGATAACGATATTACTGGAGGCAATTCAGGTTCGCCAGTTTTGAACGGAAAAGGAGAATTAATTGGTCTTGCTTTCGATGGAAATATTGAAGCTATGGCTGGTGATGTTATTTTTGATAAAAAATTACAAAGAACTATAAACGTTGATATTCGGTACGTACTTTGGGTCATCGAAAATTTTTCGAATGCCAAACATATTGTTGATGAAATGACTTTGGTTAAATAAGGTCTTAGGTTTTAAAAATCCGTTTTGTTTTTGGACAAAACGGATTTTTTTATTTTATTTCGGGTATCATTTGCCAAATATCAATTTTAAATTCTTCTTGAATGGCGCGAAGGTATTTTAAGGTTTCGATTTCATTATCAATTTTTTCTTGGAAATATTCTTTAATAGAAATTTTTCTTTCATCGATTCTTTCTTTTCTTCTTTTAATATATCTAATGCGATTTTCTACAAATTTTGTTTCATTAAGATTCAACAATTCAATCAGGTTTTTGGTTTCTATATCTTCTGGACTATGCAGAAAAATTCCTTCAAAATAAATTAGTCTGGTTTCAAAATCTTCATGCGTAGGATGCAATATCGTTTCAAAATAATTCGTTCTTTTTAAATTGTTGGGTTTATGTTTAACCATAAACCAATTCTCATAATTGTCAGAAAACTTTATATTTGGATTAAAATGCTCAATATCAACTGCATCATTTGTTCCAATATATTCTTCGGTGTAAGCACAAAAGTTTTTTTGCTCTTTTAATAAGATTGAACTTAATTCTTTATTATTTCCTTTTTTATAAACAATTTTATTTTTTACAATAACCGAATCGGAGTTTTTAATAATTCGCCTCATAAATTACAAATTGTAGGTTTCTCCAATTTTTTCTAGTTTTTCGGCATATTCTTTTTTAATCGTTTCGTCTTTTTCAAAAAATATTTTTTGTTTCAAGTCTATATATTCTGTGTGTTTTTCTTGACCATATTTATTGATGTAATTTACTCCAAAATCGTTATGTAACATATCATTTGGATCGTCGCCACGTGGAGAAGTTCCTCTATTAACAACAACTTTTCCTTTTTCGTCAAACGATAAAACAAATCGTTCTTCTGGTTCGAATGATGCAGCTATAAAAGGCGAATGTGTAGCAACAATAAATTGAGCTTCTGGAGCTAAGTTTTGATAATGCTCCATTAATTCCATTTGTAAATCCGGATACAACGATCGTTCTGGCTCATCAATTAAAATAATTGACTCTTTTGTATCTAACTTGAATAATGGCAATATTGACAATAATAAACCTTTGGTTCCGGTGCTTGTGTCTCGAATAGCGATTATTTCGTCGTTACGCTTGTTGCGAATTGGAATCGAGAATTGTGTATCGACAAGATCTACTTCGAGATGTAATTTTTCGAGAATTGGATTAAAAATAGTTGCAAAATCTTCTAGTTTATTTGGATTGTCTTTCTGCCATTTTTCGAATTCTTTAAAAAACTTATCCTGGTTTTGGGCTAAACCACTACGTATCATTTCTGACATTTTTTGAGTGAAGTTTTTGCGGTAATTAAGAATATCAATTAAAATAAATATCCAAATATTTGGATTAACATTATCATCAAATAATAATCGATAATTTTGCTTAATGTTGTACTGATATTGAATAGTATTAAATTCAATTTCATACTTTTGAATTATATCTAATGGATTAATATTAAAAATTTCGATATTTTTATCAGAAATTAAATTCGATTTGAAGTAAAAAATATCGCGTAAATCATTTTTATTTGCAATTCTAGAAGAATTCACTTTATTACTAACTAGATAACTTTGACCATAATAAATATTTTCTCTATCACCTTTAAATTTACTTTCATTTACTACAAACTCCAAATTAACATCAAAATTTTCACTAAGTTCTATGGTATCTAATCTTGTTTGCTCTTCGGATTTTTCATAATAAAATATCTTTATAACTTTATCATAAATCAACTCCAACAATCCAGTTTTTCCAGTCGCACTTTGTCCAATAAAACATATTTTATCTAGCGGTTTGCCTCGTTTTTCTTCAATATAAAAA
>JAYTMQ010000161.1:0-13728 GCA_043728355.1 Bacteroidota bacterium | reverse complement strand
AATTTCTACAAACATAACCTCAAGAAATTTAATACCAAATAAAGCGACAATAGTTTTATATGAGTACAGCAAATTTTTATTATCAGACGATATAGAAACCCCGCTCCCGAACGAATCCTTTCGTGTGGTAATTTTAATTTAGAAATATGAAAGAGTTTTAACAAATAAATAAAAACATTTTCAAAGAAAAAATCAGTAACAATTAATTATCTATTTGAAACATAAATAATTCTACATTACATTTTATAACGATAAAACGTTAAAACCATTCTCCAAGTAAAAAGCAAAATATAAATGATAACAGCAAACCAAAAATTAAAAATAACGCAGGTCATGAATGTTTTCGAAACAGGTTCAAAGTCAGGAAAATATGACACGCTTGTTGTTTATCCTGACGGCAAAAACAATTCTCGACAAATAACTTTTGGTCGCAGCCAAACCACTGAACAAGGCAATCTAAAAACACTTTTGCAATTGTATATCGATAAAAAAGGCAAATTTTACGAAAGTTTCAAACCATTCATTGCCGATTTGGGAAAAAAACCATTGCACGAAAACCTGAAATTTAAAAATCTATTACGCAAATCGGCTCGACAAGACGAAATAATGCGCACAAGCCAAGACGAATTTTTCGATAAGCTTTACTATCAACCAGCATTGCATTTTTTCAAAAAAAATCTTTTTACTCAGGCTTTGAGTATGTTAGTAATTTATGATAGCTTTATTCATTCTGGTTCGGTTCCAGCATTTTTAAGAGAACGTTTCCCAGAAAATATTCCGCTAAATGGTGGCAACGAAAAAAAATGGATGCAACAATATGTTGAAACAAGACACAATTGGTTAGAAAATCATTCGAGAGCAATTCTAAGAAAAACAATTTACAGAACACAATGTTTTAAAAATCAAATAATAAATAATAATTGGAGTTTGTCACAAGAAATTCTTGCGAACGGAATAAAAGTTTGAAACAATTGAAAAAATAACAAAATTTTACTTTGCGCAAAGATGTAAATTAAAATTATTTGCGGAAATTTGTGTTATTTGTGGTAAAATTGTAATTTAAAGTTTGAAAACTATGTGTTTTACCATTACTTTTTATAGTTAAAACAATTATGACAAAAAAAATCAGAATATTATCTTTAGACGGTGGCGGAATTCGCGGTATAATTTCGTGCGTAATTTTGAAATTTATCGAAGAACAATTACAAATTTTAGACAATAAAGATGCCAAAATTGGCGATTACTTCGATTTAATTGCAGGAACAAGTACTGGCGGAATTTTGGCATCGATAATTCTATTTCCAGACGAAAACGGTAAAGCAAAATTCTCTGTTCAAGAGGCTTTGGACTTATATGCCGAAAAAGGCGAATCGATTTTTGATGTTTCTGTTTGGCGAAAAATTATTAATCCATTTGGATTGTTTAACGAAAAAATCTCCGAAACCAATCTCGAAAAACAACTAGAAGAAGTTTTTGGTAACTTAGAAATCAAAGATTTTGTAAAACCATCACTAATAACTTCTTATGATATTTCTGCACGTAAAGCAAAATTTTTTACAAGTCACGATGCCAAAACATCGCAACTAGAAAATTTTTATGTAAAAGATGTTTGTCGCGCAACTTCTGCAGCGCCAACTTATTTTGAACCTGCCAAAATAAATTCACTTTACAATCAAGAATTTGTTTTGATTGATGGCGGTGTTTATGCCAACAATCCTGCACTTTGCGCTTATGCCGAAGCACGAAAAATACCGTTTCAAGACGTTACAAATGATGCTGGAAAGAAAAATTATCCAACAATCAACGATATGATTATTGTTTCGGTAGGAACTGGAACAGTCTTAAAACCATACAAGTTTGAAGATTTTGATAATGCAGGAAAACTAAAATGGATTGCACCATTAATAGATATTTTATTATCGTCGAATGTTGAAACAGTTGATTATCATTTAAGAAAAATGTATGAAACACTCGGAATAACAAATTATCAAAATTACCATCGATTGATGCCAAGTCTAAAAAATGCTTCTCCAGAAATGGACGATACTGACAAAAAAAATATACAAGAACTCATACAAGCAGGTTTAACATTTGTTGAAGAGAACAAAGACGAATTAATAATTATAGCCAAGAAATTGATAAAAAATAAGTAAAAAGTTATTAAGAATTGTTTATTGATAAATTTATTGACCTAAGCCAGTTTTTCCAATAAGATTTATTTATATTTGTGGGTTTTAAGACCACATTACAGCTATTTTTAAAAATATGAGTTTTTTTAGAAAATTTTTTGGAACTTCAGATGAAGATTCTACCGAAGAAAATCAAATCAAGGCTAACGATTTTCAAAATAATTTATCTATTGATGAACGTTTTACTACCGAATTTAAAAAAAACGGTGGCAAATTTATCTATTGTGAAGATTTAGAAGAAGTTAAAGAACAATTCTTGAATATTCTTGAAGAAAATGATTGGTTTGAATGCGAAACTTTGTGCTTTGAAGAAAAACTTTTCAGTATTCTTGATGAAAATAAATTGACTTATGAAAAAGCAGACGCTCCAAAATTTTTATTTGCAACTTGCGAAAATTTAATAGCCGAAGAAGGTTCAGTTTTATTCTCATCAAATCAAATAAAGCAAAACAAACCTAATGAATTGCCAAGTAATATTGTAATTTTTGGAACCACAAACCAAATTATGGAAACCAAAAGTGATGGATTGCGTGACATAAAACGAAAATACAACACACAATATCCAACAAATATTACAACTATAAAATATTTTAAAGAATCTAAAGAAGAAGATTTTTTACATTACGGAAGCACGCCCAAAAATCTTTATTTATTGCTTTTAGAAGACCACTAAGAATGAGTGAAAGTTTAACAAGATCTTTATCTGGTGCTGTTTATGTAATTTTATTAATTGCAGCAACAATGTTTTCACAATACACTTTTTTGATTTTATTTGGAGCATTTTTATCAATTGCAACATTCGAGTTTTGCGATTTGGTCAATCTAAATAAAACCAAATCAATTATAATAAGTGGAATAATGTTTTTCTTGTTCTCTTTTTTCGAAATTACAAATTCAACTAAAATTTTATTAATAATTGGTTCTTTATTTGTTTCCATAAAATTAATTTATTTATTATTTTATAATAAAAATTTAAAATTAGACAATGTCTCAAAATATGTCTATTTAATAGGATATGTTATTTTGCCAATAATAATTTTAACAAAAATTCCAAAAAATATTTTCGGTTTAGATTTTAAACCTCAAATGATTATTAGTATCTTTATATTAATTTGGACAAATGATACTTTTGCATATATCTGTGGGAAATCATTAGGTAAAAACAAACTTTTTCCAAGTATTTCACCAAAAAAAACCATAGAAGGTTTTGTTGGTGGTCTAGTATTTGCTGGAATTGCCGCAATTTACATCGCATTAAACTTTTTACCAATGCCAATTTATTTTTGGCTTATAATTGCATTAATAGTAGGGATTTTTGGAACTATAGGTGATTTAATAGAATCCAAATTCAAACGAAACGCCAACGTTAAAGACAGCGGAACAATTATGCCAGGACACGGAGGCATACTTGACAGATTAGATAGTGTTATTTTTGTAGCACCATTTTTATATTTATTTTTACAAATTATTCAACATTTTACCTATGATTAAATTTCACAAAGAAGGCGCAAAAATAATTTTAATTTCAACATTCTTAGTTACAGTTGCAATTCTTGCTTGCGATAAATTAATAGATATTGTATGGCTTAGAATGGCTGTTCAATTGTTTGCATTATTCTTTTTGATAATAATTTTGCAGTTTTTTAGAAATCCAAATAGAGATTTAGTTGTCAATGACAATGTAATTTTTGCTCCAGTCGATGGAAAAGTGGTAGTTATTGAAGAAGTATTTGAAAGCGAATATTTCAAAGACAAACGTTTGCAGGTTTCGATTTTTATGTCTCCAATTAATGTTCACGTTACTAGATATTGTTGTTCTGGAAAAATAAATTTTTCTAAATACCATCCAGGAAAATTTTTAGTAGCCTGGCATCCAAAAGCTTCTGAAGAAAATGAAAGAACAACAATTGTTATAGAAAACAAAGTTTTCGGAGAAGTTTTGTACAGACAAATTGCTGGAGCATTAGCAAGAAGAATCGTTAATTATGCCCAAGCTGGAAATCAAGTTACTCAAGGTGACGATGCTGGATTTATAAAATTTGGCTCTCGTGTTGATTTATTTTTTCCAATTGGAACAAAAATAAATGTAAATCTAAATGAAAAAGCAATAGGTAATCGAACCATTATTGCAACAAAAAGCTAAATGCAAGAAAAAGATTTAGATACTAGATTTTTAGAAGCGGTAGCTATTGCCGAGCAAATTCCGCAAGCATCATTGCCACAAGATGTGCAATTACGTTGTTATGCTTATTTTAAACAAGCTACTTCTGGAAATAATAGTCAAAGATCTTCAAGTTTTGATTTGCGTAATGCTTTCAAAACTAATGCTTGGATGCAAATTAGTCATTTGTCAATAGATGAAGCTAAAGAATTATATATAGAAGCCATTTTATCAATAAATAAATAATTATGAAAAAAATATTATTTTTTTTACTTATAGTATTTCTATATTCTTGTCAAGGTAAAAAATTAACCGAAGTTGTTGAAGTTCCATTACCAAATTCGGGCGAAAAAATTTCTATTGGAAAACCAGAAGATGTCGATGCCGAAAAAGGCGCCTTCGATTTGATTAAATTGCCATATAAATACGACGCTTTACAACCAAATATTAGTGCTTTTACATTAGAGAATCAATATTCTAAACATTATCTAACTCATTTAAATAACCTTAATAAATCTATTGCAGGAACTGATTTAGAGTCGAAAACTATTGAAGAACTATTGGCAAAATTAGATATGTCTAATGAACCATTAAAGAATAATGCAGGTGGATTTTACAATCATAATGTTTATTTTGAAAGTATTGGTGCCAAAAAAGTAGAACAACCAAAAGACACTTTATTATCAACAATAAAACGTGATTTTGGTTCGTTTAAAAATTTTAAAACGGCTTTCAAACTTAGTGCAGAAAAACAAATTGGTTCAGGTTGGACTTGGCTTTTGGTTGATAAAACGGGAGTATTGCAAATTACAAATACCCAAAATAATGAAAATCCATTAATGCCAAAGCAAATTATAAAAGGAACACCGATTTTGGTTTTAGATTCTTGGGAACACGCTTATTATTTAGATTATCAATATAAACGCCGAAAATATATAGAAGCTTTTTTTAATGTAATTGATTGGAAAAGTATTGGCAAGAAATATGAAGATACTTTATAATTTTCATTTGAATAATTAAAAAATCCTGAAATAAAGTTCAGAATTTTTTATATAGTTAAACCAAATTTTACTCATTATGCAAAAATGCTTGTCTGTTTAACAAAGTTTCTTCGCTTTCTACATGGTTATCATCAGGTACACAGCAATCTACTGGGCAAACAGCTGCACATTGAGGTTCGTCGTGAAAACCTTTACATTCAGTGCATTTTCCGGGAACAATATAATAAATATCATCAGAAATTGGAGTTTGTGCATCGTCAGAATCGACTGCGGTTCCGTCAGGCAAAATCACTTTTCCTCTAAGTTTTGTACCATCTTTGTAGCGCCAATCGTCTGCACCTTCATAAATTGCAGTGTTCGGACATTCGGGTTCGCATGCACCACAATTGATGCATTCGTCTGTTATGATTATTGCCATTTTTATTTAGGGTATAAATTAAAGAAATAAGAATATAGATAGTTGATTTCAGAAAATTAATCTATTTTCTTATTTCTATTTTCTATTATCTTATTTTTGCAAAATTACAATCAAATACTTTCATAAGCAAATAAACAAATGTTACAAAACGAAATAAAAACTGGTTTTATTGAATTAGGGAAATTTTTAGGTCAATTTTCATTAGATAATTCAATTAAAAGTCAAGAAGTTTTGAATAACGATTTATTTTTTAATGATTTTCTGGATTTGATAAAACTTTCGCAATCGCACAACGGTTGGTACACGCCCGAAAATGTGTTTTTTGCAATAAATTCTTGGGCAAATGCTTTGACTGATGAGAATTTAGATTCATGGCTTTCTAAATATGATTTTGCAAACTTAAAATCCTTCGACTGCGCTCAGGAAGACAAAAAAAGTGTTGGAATTATCCTTGCAGGAAACATTCCGCTAGTTGGTTTTCATGATTTTTTATCGGTTTTGATTTCTGGACACAAAGTATTGGTCAAAACCTCTTCGAATGACCAGAAAATATTGCCTTTTTTAGCAAAATATCTTATTTCTGTAAATGAAAATTTCAAAGATTACATCACTTTTGTAGATGGAAAACTCGAAAATTATGATGCCGTAATTGCAACTGGAAGCAACAATACAGCAAGATATTTTGAATATTATTTCAAAGATAAACCTTCAATTATTCGTAAATCTCGAAATTCAGTTGCAGTACTTGATGGTTCAGAATCCAAGGAACAAATGATTGCGCTTGGCGAAGATATTTTCAGATATTTTGGTTTAGGTTGTCGCAATGTTTCTAAATTTTTTATTCCAAGAAATTACAATTTTGACCAGTTTTTTAACGGAGTGTTTCCTTATCAAGACGTTATCAAATATGAGAAATATGCCAACAATTACGATTATAACAAAGCTGTTTTCTTGATGAGTAATTTTGCTTTATTGGATAATGAATTCTTGACAATAAAAGAAGATATAAGTTATGCGTCGCCAATTGCATCGGTTTTTTATGAATATTATGACGACTTAGAAATCATAAAATCTAAATTAGAAACAGAAAAAGAGCAAATTCAATGCATAGTTTCTAATAATATAATCCAGAATTCTATTGCTTTTGGGGCAACTCAAAATCCAAATCTTTGGGATTATGCTGATAATGTTGATACTTTGGAATTCTTGATGAAGATTTAATTAAATTTTACATTATCATAAATATCGATAAGCTGCAATTCTATTTGAACGGAATTTAATTTTAAATATTCATTTAATGAATTCATTTCAATCATTAACCACGAATTATCATCATTTTTAGAATATTTTATGACTTTAATTGCTTCACTATCAATTAAAATATATTCTTTTAGCGTTTCAATTTGTTTGTATAATAAAAATTTTCCTCCTAAATCATAATTCCTAGTCGATGGCGAAAGGATTTCAAAAATAATTGTTGGATTTGTGTAAGTGTCTTTTTCTGAATCAGTTAAATCTGGTTCATTGCAAATTATACTAATATCAGGATAAGTAAACAATGTTAAATTCGGAATATTCACTCTAAAATCACTTCCATAAGGTTTACAAGGCTTTCCTTTTAACTTTGAACATAACTCGCCAAATATATTAGAAAAAATTTCATTGTGTATTCTAGATGCTCCACTCATTGAATGTACTTCATCAATTAAATCGTCATTGCGATGCAATAATCGTATCTCACCTTGATAATATTCGTGTTTTTCGGTTGCATTTCTCTCGAATTCAAGATATTCGGCAATTGTATAAAGTTTTTTTTCGGGAAATCCCATAATATAAATTTTATACAAATATAATTATTATTTTATTGATTTTGTGAAATTTAGAACATTTTTCAAAATTGCAACTACATCGTTTTTGTTAATAACCTTTCTCATTTTACTGATAACTAAAATCGGATTTAACAAACCTATTCACGAAATTTGTAAATCAAAATATATAAAATGAAAATACACAATTACAGTGCTGGACCTTGTATTTTGCCACAAGAAGTTTTCGAAAAATCGGCGCAAGCCATTTTGAATTTCAATAATTCTGGACTTTCGATTCTTGAAATTTCTCACCGAAGCGAAGATTTTGTAGCTGTAATGGACGAAGTTCGCGAATTGGTTTTGGAACTTTTAGAGTTGAAAGGCAAAGGTTATCAAGCACTTTTTCTTCACGGCGGCGCAAGCTTAGAATTTTTAATGGTGCCTTATAATTTAATGAAAACTAATGGAAAAGCAGCCTATCTCGACACAGGAACTTGGGCAGCTGGAGCAATTAAAGAAGCCAAAAATTTTGGCGAAACTATTGTTGTTGGTTCGTCGAAAGAGGATAATTATACTTTTATTCCTAAAGATTTTGAAATTCCTGCTGATGCAAATTATTTTCATTGTACTTCGAATAATACCATTTTTGGAACACAAATGAAATCGTTTCCAGAAACCAATATTCCAATGGTTTGCGACATGAGTTCGGATATTTTTTCGAGAGTTTTAGATTTCTCAAAATTTGATTTAATTTATGCTGGAGCGCAAAAAAATATGGGTCCAGCTGGAACAACTTTGGTTGTTGTCAAAGAAGAAATTCTAGGTAAATCGGGTCGAAATATTCCGAGTATGTTGGATTATGCACAACATATCAAAGCGGAAAGTATGTATAATACGCCAGCTGTTTTCCCGATTTATGCTTCGTTATTGACATTACAATGGCTTAAAAACCTCGGTGGAATTGCTGAAATCGAAAAAATCAACAATGCAAAAGCTGAATTGCTTTACGCAGAAATCGATAGAAATCCCTTATTTAAAGGCGCAGCAAACTTAGAAGATAGAAGTAATATGAATGCGACTTTTTTATTAAACGATGAAAGTCACGCTCCAATTTTTGATAAAATGTGGAAAGACGCTAATATATCTGGGTTGCCAGGTCATCGTTCGGTTGGTGGCTATCGTGCATCGATGTACAATGCTTTGCCTTTGGAAAGTGTTCAAGTTTTGGTTGATGTGATGATTCAACTGGAAAAAAGTTTAAAAGTTTAAAATTGTTTTAAAGTTAAAATCAGAATTTCTTAAATAAAATAAAAGACCTAGCCCTGATGGAAGGGAAAATCCTTTTTCTCAATTGCCACGGGTTTAAACCGTGGCAATTGAGAAAAAGATTTGGAATGACAGCAGGATTAAGCTCCTGAAAAAAATAGTCAATATACACAATACAATTTTTAAAAAATGAAAGTATTAGCAAACGACGGAATTTCGAAAAGTGGAATTCTTGCATTAGAAAAATCTGGTTTTGAGGTAATTACAACTAAAGTAGCGCAAGAACAAGTTGCTAATTATATCAATCAAAATAATGTTGCAGTGCTTTTGGTTCGAAGTGCAACCAAGGCAAAACAAGATTTAATAGATGCTTGTCCGAACCTAAAAATCATTGGTCGTGGTGGCGTCGGAATGGACAATATCGATGTTGATTATGCCCGTTCTAAAGGTATTCACGTTATAAATACACCAGCATCTTCAAGCGAAAGTGTTGCGGAATTGGTTTTTGCTCATCTGTTTTCTGGAGTTAGATTTTTGCACGATTCCAACAGAAATATGCCACTTGAAGGCGATTCTAATTTCGACGGATTAAAAAAAGCTTATGCAAATGGAATCGAATTGCGAGGAAAAACAATTGGAATTATTGGTTTTGGTCGTATTGGTCAATCAGTTGCAAAAATGGCTTTAGGTTTAGGAATGAAAGTAATAGCATCAGATAAATTTGTTGGGAAAGCCGAAGTTAAAGTCGATTTTTATAATGGTCAATTTATTAATGTAGAAATCGAAACCGAACCAACCGAAGATATTTTCAAGCATTCAGATTTTATTACACTTCACGTTCCTGCGCAAGACGGCTATGTGATTGACAAAGAACAAATTGCTATGATGAAAAACGAAGTTGGAATCATAAATTGCTCTCGAGGTGGCGTTATCAATGAAGTTGCCTTAATTGAAGGTTTAGATTCAGGAAAAATTTTATTTGCTGGTTTAGACGTTTTTGAGAATGAACCCAAGCCAGAAATAACTATTTTAATGCATCCAAAAATCTCGCTCACACCTCACATTGGGGCTGCAACTTTAGAAGCGCAAGACCGAATAGGAACTGAATTGGCAGAACAGATTGCGGGATTGTTAAAATCATAAACTATTTTTTTTGACATCAATTTTGTTAATGTTACAAACAAAAAATTTTTTCTTTTGTAAATTTATTAAAATTGATGTCATTTTTTTTGTTTTATATTTAACGTTATAAATCAATTTTAATTTATAGATTTACATAACCAAAAAATTAAACTTTAACTACAAAAAACAAAATTATGGCAGGATTAATTGATTTATTAAACAGTGATTTAGGAAAACAAATCATTTCGGGTGTTTCCGGAAAAGTAGGAACGAGCGAAGGTGAAACAACTTCGGTATTGACCTCGTTGTTGCCATCGCTAGTTGGTGCAATGCAAAATAATGCTGCTACTCCAGATGGACTTTCGGGTTTGCTAGGCGCATTAACTGGTGGTAAACACGATGGTGGAATTCTTGATAATTTATCTGGTTTTCTAGGCAATGACGACCAAACTGATGGAGGAAATATTCTTGGTCATGTTTTGGGCGGAAGCCAAGAAAATGTTCAAAATAATTTAGCACAATCTACTGGAGTTGGATCAGACAAAATTGCAATGATAATGAAAATCGCTGCACCAATTATTATGGGATATTTGGCCAAAAAAGCAATGTCAGGCGGATTGACCAACAATGCTGAGCAATCTGGTGGTGGTTTGACAGACATTCTTGGTGGCTTATTGGGTGGCGGACAAGAGCAAGCTGCGCCGAAACAAGCAGGTGACGGAAACATTCTAACCTCAATGCTTGATCAAGATGGCGATGGCGAACTGGGAATGAGTGATGCCATTGCTGCAGCCACTAAAAAAGGTGGAATTGGAGGTTTGCTTGGCGGGTTATTCGGAAAATAAAATTTATTCACAAACCATCAGTTTCGGCTGGTGGTTTTTTAGTTAAACATATAAGTAATATAATTCATTTAAGTTGAATCAATTTTTTTAATTATGAAAACAACTTTTATTTCTTTAATCCTATACATAGCCACAATTTCTTGTTTTTCGCAAGATTTTGATTATAAATCTAAATCCGTAGTTGGTGACACAATTAAAATTGCCAATGAAGAACTAGAATATGAAGTAATTATTATTGACGCAGGTTTTGCAACTTGGCTGAATAGCCGTGCTTTTCCTAGAAATTACCATTCAGAATCTTTTCTTGAAAATAAAAATCAATTTTTTGTTGCAGAATGGAACCGTCGCGTTTTTGAACCTCAACGTTTTGACCCTATGTTATATGAAATGCAAATTAATTATGACCCAAATATTCGCTACGGATACGAAGTTAATTATTTGATTTACAACTATATGATTTATTTTCAGAATGTAAATCGCCAAAAACTTTGGGGTTATGTTCCGATACGATAAATCTGTTTTTAATCTGTTTTATCTAAAAAATCAACCGAAAGTACTATTGACAAATCATTTTAAGTAACTTTACTTTGTAAACTAAATAAACTACATGAAAATGATAACAATATGTATAATCGAAGATTTAATCGAAATTCAAAAAGGTTTACAAACCATTATTGAAAGTGATTCTCGTTTCAAACTGCTTAAAAGTTTTGAAAATGCTGAAAATGCCATTGCCGAATTGCCAATATTAAATCCTGATATTGTGTTAACTGACATTAATCTGTCTGGAAAAAGCGGCATTGATTGCATTACGGAAATTAAAAACGAAATTCCTGATACTCAATTCATTATGTTTACTATATATGAAGACAACGATCAGGTTTTTGAAGCATTAAAAGCTGGAGCAAGTGGTTATATTCTTAAAAACACTTCGCCTGAAAAAATAATTGATTCTTTGTTAGAACTCAATGAAGGTGGAAGCCCAATGTCGCCTAAAATTGCCCGAAAAGTATTGAGCTCTTTTAATGTAATTACCCAAAACAATGTTTCTGATTTGATTTCGAAACGAGAACAGGAAGTGTTAGAATTATTGAGTAAAGGGTTTTTATACAAAGAAATTGCCGACAAACTCAACATTACTTTAAGTACTGTAAAACGACATTTGAATCATATTTATCAGAAACTTCAAGTACAGAATAAAACGGAAGCTATAAATAAAATGTATGGAAAGTGAGTCTAGCTTATTTGGTTGCAAAGTTTTCAAAATGATGAAGTTTAAAATTTTAATAATCTCTTTTCTGATAAGTTTGGGATTGAATGGTCAGAATATGAAAAAAATTGATGATCTTCGATCATTATGCAAATTAAAAAAAGATACAGCACTGGTTAGTTTGTTTAATAAAATTGGAACAGAATACCAAGATAATACAACAGATTCGGCAAAACTTTATTTCTTTAAAGCTCGGAATCTTAGTAAAAAAATCGGATTCGAAGAAGGTGAACTCAATTTTATTGCCAATTATGTTTATTTGTTGAGCATAAATGGTGAATTTAAAGAAGGTTTAGAATTGAACAAGAAAGCTTTGCAAATAGCAAATAAATCTAAAGACAAACTTAAAATTGCCAAAGCCAATTTAAATGTTGGCACTTCATATCAATATCTTGAGAAACTAGATTTAGCAATCAACTGTTTTTTAATAGCCGAGAAGCTTCTCGAAGAACTCGATTTTGAACAAATTGATGTTGTTTATTCTAATATTGGAATAATCTACAACAGTATTGGACAATATGATAAAGCATTAATTTATCAAAACAAGGCTGAAAAAGTTGCAAGAAAATCAAACTTGACTTTTAACCTCGCAATCGCACTTTCTAACAAATCTGACTGTTTATTGAGTTTAAAAAAATACAAAGAAGCCGAAAAGGTTTTGAACGAAGTATTAAAGATTAGTCAATTGAATCATTACGACTATGTTTACTCAACCAGTTTGGTTAACATGTCGGTGCTTAAAAATGCAACACACAAGTACAATGAAATTTATAAATATGCCAATTTAGCACTAACTATTTCTCAAAAAATGGATACGCCAGAATGTACAATTGGTGCTTTAAATAGTCTTTCGATTTATTATTTATTTAAGAAAGATTTTTTTAAAGCAAGTCAAAACAGTAATCAAGCATTTGAGTTATCTAAAAAAATAAATAGTCCAATCAATCAATTCAAGACTTTATCACTGCTATCAGATATTTCTTTTGCAAATCAAGATGTAAATCAAGCACTCAAATATCAATCAATGTCTGATTCTATTCAGAATATTGTTAATCTAAAAAATGTCAGCAATAAAATAGAAGAAGTAAAAGGTAAATTTGAATCTGAAAAAAAAGAACTTCAAATTAAGAATCTAAATTTAAAGTCTAAAAATCAATTTTGGATAGCCATTGCTCTAGGGTTGTCATTACTTGGTTTGGGTCTATTTGCCTTTTCGCAGTTTAAAAATTTTAAAACTAAAAAAGCCTTATTACTATTACAACAAGACAATGCGATTGCCGAAGAACGTTTGCGCATTGCTAGCGATATGCACGACGATGTAGGTTCGGGTTTAAGCCGAATTAGATATATTGTTGGGGCAGTTATTAGTGGGCAAACCGAACAAAAACAAGGTTTGATAAAAGTTACCGAAATTAGCGATGATTCTGTTCAAAAAATGAAAGAAATTATTTGGTCGCTCAATGAAAGTAATCAAAATCTTGAAAATCTAATCTACTATATTCGTGGACAAATGAGCGAAATGATCGAAAACGCTAATGTAGATTTTATATGTCATTTGCCAGAAACTATTCCAGCAATTTCGTTTGGTTGGAAACGCAACCGAAACACTTATTTGTTAGTAAAAGAATCAATAAATAATGCTATAAAA
>JAYTMQ010000160.1:0-11082 GCA_043728355.1 Bacteroidota bacterium | reverse complement strand
GACGGTTGCTAAAAACGCAGTAGAGAAAGCAATGTGCTACGCTTACCGCGATAGAAAAGTGAACAAAAGAAATTTCCGTGCTTTATGGATTCAACGTATTAACGCTGGAGCTAGATTGGAAGGAATGTCTTACTCACAATTTATGGGAAAAGTGAAAAAGCACAATATCGAATTGAACCGTAAAGTTCTTGCAGATTTGGCTATGAATCATCCTGTAGCTTTCAAAGCAGTACTTAACAAAGTAAAATAAACGTTTTATCAACAACAATTTACTTCTTACTTATATAGAAAATCCCAATCGAAAGATTGGGATTTTTTTATAATAAAATTTTAGCTTTAAGGCTCACTACATTCTTCTTTTGTAGATAAAAAAAGTTTTAAATACTCTGTTTGCAAAATATCAAATCTATTTAGAATTGCACAATCTTTGTTGGTTTTTACAGCATAATTACTCCAACCAAAACTAAATAATTCCATTTTTGCATACTCTAAGGATCTATCAGAATTAAGCCTGTTTTGAAATTTATTTTCGACATCATCTGGAGAACCATTTTTAGATTTTTGTTCCTCATTTAATATTCTCCAAGCATTTATCATTTTCAAACTGTCTTTAGAAACTAGTGCTTCAACATAAATAGATGCTTTTTTATCGAAATTAGTTTTAGCTAAAATTTCAGTATTTGAATAAGCATTATAGGCAGTTTTTTCAAACTCATAAAAGGATTTTAGCTCTTTTAATCTTAAATCTCTAATGTTTTGCCAAAAAGGTAAATTTACAATTTGTAGATTTTCCAATGTTTTTTTTCTATTAGAATAATCTTTTTCAAGTTTTTCGATTGGATCTAGTTGTTTATCAAGATTAAATACTGGATATCCATCAAAATCAAAATACGAACTAATTGCAAACCAAAGTTTAAAAGTGTCATTTAATTGTTTTTTTGAATATTTATTAGTTTCAAAACTGCTGTTCATTTCACAAAGTTCTGTGTACCAATTTAAAGTGTCAATCTTTTTTTCGGTAATCAATGAATTAGATGTTTCAGATGGTTTTGTTTTAATTTCAATAATTTCATTCTCTTTTTTACAAGAAATAATTACTAAAGCGAATAAAACTAATACCAGATACTGAAAATTTTTCATCTTTTTACTTATTATTATCAATCACATAATTCAAAACTTTGGTCATTAAATGCACACGATCTTTACCACCGACATTGTGTTTGTGCATTGGATAAGCAAAAAAATCGACTTGTTTCTCGGCTTCGATAAACTTTTTCAATAATGCATAATTGTGTTGCATTACCACAACATCATCAGAAGTTCCGTGAATTAAAAGTAATTTTCCTTTCAAGTTTTTTACATAATTTAACGTGCTTGCTTCGTCAAAACCTTTTTGATTTTCGGTTGGCGTGTCCATGTATCGTTCGCCGTACATTGCTTCATAATATTTCCAATCGGTTACTGGTCCACCAGCAATTCCGACTTTAAAAACGTCTGGTTTTCGCAACATTAAAGACGTTGTCATGAATCCTCCATAACTCCAACCGTGAACTGCAAGTCTGTTTTGGTCAACAAATGATAAAGATTTTAAGTAATCAACACCTTTTATTTGGTCGTCAATTTCGTACAAACCGCAACGACCGTGAATGGCACTTTCAAATGCAAAACCTCGATTGTCCGATCCTCGATTGTCGATTGTAAATACCAAATAACCTTGTTCCGCCAACCAATACATCCAAAGATTGGCACCATCAAGATAAGAATTGGTAATCATTTGAGCGTGTGGACCGCCATAAACATATACCAAAACAGGATATTTTTTTGATGCGTCAAAATTGCTTGGTTTGATTAATCTTGTGTACAAATCAGTCGTTCCGTCGGCAGCTTTGATGATTTTTACTTCTGATGTTCCGATTTCGTAACTTTCATATTTGTTTTTGCTTTCTAATAATATTTTAGATTTTAAGTTTTTATCATATATTAAGGATTTTGATGGCGTTGAATGATTTGAATATTCATCGAAAAAATAATTTCCATCAGACGAAATTGAAACATTATGAACGCCTAAATCTTTGGTAATTAATGTTTGTTTTCCATTTAAATCGACTTTATATACCAACATATTTATTCCAAATTCGCCAGTTGCTTTGAAATAAATTTCGGTTCCAGTTGCGTTTGCGCTAATAATTTCTCGAGCAGGATATTTATTATTGGTCAATTGTTTAATTAATTTTCCGTCAAGCGAATAATAATACAATTGCTGAAAACCATCTTTTTCTGAAAACCAAATAAAATTATTAGAATTTTTATTCGGGAAAAATGTATCGTGTTCAGGCTCAACCCATTTTGGGTTTTTCTCGTTTAGAATTGTTCGAACAAATGCTCCAGAATTGGCATCGTAAACATTTAAACTCATATCGTTTTGACCACGATTTACTTCGGCAATTAATACAAATTTTTCGTCTGGCGACCAAGATAAATTAGTCAAATAATCATCAGAAACTCGAGATTTTGGAGTAATTAAAACTGTTTTTTTAGTCGAAATATTATATATTCCGACTTTTACCTTTTCAGATTTTTGCCCAATCATTGGATATTTTATTGAGATTAATTTCGCAGGCAACTCATTAGAATCTAATATTGGATAATCGGCAACATCAGTTTCATCTTTTTGATAAAATGCTAAATAATTAGCTTTTGATGACCAAAAAATGCCTCCAGAAATCCCAAATTCGCTTCGAGATATAGTTTGTCCAGAAACTATGTTTTTATCATCGTTGTTGGTTACGGCAATTTTTTCTTTGTTTTTATTAAAGAAATACAAATTATTATTTTCTGTAAAAGCAATATTTTCTTTCGATGCATCGAATGTTGCATTTTCAAAAGTATCTGATAATTCGTGAGTTAATTTTCCAGTTTTTGTTGCTAAATTGTATTCGTAATATTTCAAACCATTGGCAATTATGAAAATATTTGCATCTTTAAATTCAATTCCGAAGAAAGATTTAAAATCAGTTCCTAAATTTGTATTCAAATCTGATAATGTAATTATTTCTTTAGTTTTATTGTCTAATGCGTTTGCAGTCAATAATTTATTCCATTTTTCAGAACAATAAACATAATTATAGGTATTCGGAATCCATTTAAATCCTAGCATTTTATCTGCTCCGAATTTTCGACCTTGTTGCAATACGCTCTCTTCTAGCGTAAATTTTTTTAGTTGCGAAAAAGTGGTTATTGAAAATAGTAATGTGATAAAGAGTATTGAAATTTTTTTCATTTTTTCTTATTTTTTAAAGTGTAAAAGTATGAAATTGAATTTACTTTTATTTACAAAAAATCCCAAAAACCTTTTTTGGAATTTGGGATTTTGGTTTCATAAAAGAAAATCTAAATATTACCTTCTTCGTTTTCTTTATCTAAGTATTCTTGAACAATATTTATTGCATTGGTTACAACATCACTCAAAGCAGTTATAAAACTTCCTTCTTCGGCATTGTCGATAGCGTGTTTTATAGCTTCGATTTCTTTAGAAATAATTTCGTGAGTAACAGGTTTTCCACATTCGGCAACGCCTTCAAGAATTAAAGCGATAATTTCGTCTTCGGTTCGACCACGTAAGTATTTTTCTTGTCGAATAATAATATGATCAAACATTTTTCCAGCCAAACGACCACATTCCTTAATGTCTTCGTCTCGACGATCGCCAACACCAGCTATAATTCCTATTTTTTTGACAGCATTTACACTTTCTAAATAACCTTCGACAGCTCTGTATCCTGCTGGATTATGAGCAAAATCTATCAATACTTTAAATTTCTTGAACTCAAAAATATTCATTCTTCCTGGAGTTTGTGCCACACTCGGAATGAAAGTTTGCAATGACAAACTTATGTCTTCGGTTTTGAAACCATACAAATAACTCGCTAAAGTTGCCGCTAAAGCATTAGCAATCATAAATTTGGCTTTACCACCCATTGTTAACGGAACGTGAGTGGCACGTTCCACACGAATTTTCCATTCGCCTTTTTTAATGGTAATATATCCGTTTTCGTAAACTGCTACAGTTTTACCTTCTTTACACATTTTTTGAATTAACGGATTGTTTTCGTCTAATGAAAAATAAGCTATATTGCAACTTAGTTCATTGGCTATTTTGACACAATATTCATCTTCGGCGTTCAAAATTGCCCAGCCATCTTTCTTGACACTTTTGACAACAGTTGCTTTTACACGTGCCAAATCTTCGAGTGTATTAATATCATTTAAACCCAAATGGTCTTCTTGAATGTTGGTAATAATTGCAATATCGCAACGGCTGAATCCCAAGCCAGAACGTAAAATTCCACCTCGAGCAGTTTCAAGAACGGCAAATTCTACAGTTGGATCTTTCAAGATATATTCTGCAGAAACTGGTCCAGTGGTGTCTCCTTTTTCCATCATGTGGTTTTGAACATAAATTCCGTCAGATGTAGTAAAACCAACTTTATATCCATTATTCTTAACAATATGAGCGAGTAGGCGAGTAGTGGTAGTTTTTCCATTGGTTCCTGTAACGGCAATAATCGGAATTCTACTTGGTTTTCCTGGAGGATACAACATGTCAATAACTGGTGCAGCAACGTTTCTTGGCAATCCTTCTGATGGCGCCAAGTGCATACGAAAACCGGGTGCTGCGTTGACTTCGAGAATACAACCTCCGTTTTCTTTAAGTGGTTGTGTGAGGTTTTCTGCCATAATATCGACACCGCAAATATCAAGACCAATTACTCGAGAAATACGTTCACAAAGGAATATGTTTTCTGGATGCATCATGTCTGTAACATCTACAGAAGTACCGCCAGTACTCAAATTAGCGGTTGATTTTAAATAAACTATCTCATCTTTTCTTGGAATTGTATTAACCGTATAATTTAATTTTTCTAATAAATCTTCGGTATCGCGGTCAATGTCGATTTGAGTTAATACATTTTCGTGACCATAACCACGTCTCGGATCTTTGTTGGTTTCGGCAATAAGTTGCTCTAAATTATGAACGCCATCGCCAATTACGTGAGCAGGAACTCTTTTTGCAGCAGCGACCAATTTGTTATCTATAATAAGGACACGAAAATCGAATCCTGTAATAAATTTTTCTACTATAATTCTATGGCTGTATTTTTTAGCATACGCTAAACCTTCAACGGCTTCTTCTCGAGTTTTTACATTAATTGATGCACCTTTTCCATGGTTTCCATCTAATGGTTTTAGAACAATCGGGTAACCAATTTTTTTGATAACTTCGTCTAAATCTTCTTCATCGACACAAATTCCTCCATTGGCAACAGGAATACTTGCTGCGTCCAACATTTTTTTAGTTTGCTCTTTATTACAGGCAATATCTACGGCAATGCTACTGGTTTTACAAGTTATAGTTGCCTGAAAGCGCATTTGATTGATTCCGTAACCTAATTGAACTAGCGAATTTGTACCAAGACGAATCCAAGGAATATCTCGGTTTACAGCCTCTTCGACAATACTTCCTGTACTTGGTCCAAGTCGAACACGATCACGAATGACGCGCATTTTTTGAATATCGGCTTCTAAATCATAGGGTGTTCCTGCGATTAATGATTCGGCGATTGCTACGGCACTTTCGGCTGCAAACATTCCTACGTTTTCTTCGGTGTAACTAAATACTACATTGTATATACCTGGAGTTTTGGTTTCTCTAGTTCTTCCAAAACCAGTTTCCATTCCTGCCAGAGTTTGAATTTCTAATGCAATATGCTCGATGACGTGCCCCATCCAAGTGCCACGTTCAATGCGCGAGAAAAATCCGCCTCGACAACCTTCAGAGCAACGATGTTCTATCATTGTTGGAAACATTGCTTCGATTCTTTCTCTGAAACCATCGATTTTATTGGTTGGAGATTGTTCCATTTCTTCTAAATCCAAACGCATTTGAATTAGTTTTTTGCGTTGTACGCTCCAGATGTTTGGTCCACGAAGGGCTTGGATTTTATCGATTTTCATATTGTAAAAATAATTCTGTTAGTTAATTAATTGAAATGGTTGTGCTAAATGTAAGTAGATTTTGTCAAAAAATAATAATATTTGATTATTTTTTTTGTTGATTGTTTTTTTTAAATATTATATTGCTATAAATAAGTTAATTAAAGTTTTGTAGTTGTTATTCACTTTATAGCATAAAAAAAACTGATAATTACAAAATCATCAGTTTTTAATAAAATATTCAAAAAAATTATTCTTTAAATTCCCCCATTTTACTGTATTTATCCATTCTTTGAGCTATTAAATCGTTATTTGACAAATCTTTCAATTCGCTATAACCTTTTAAAATATATTGCTCTACGGTTTTAAATGCAGTTTCTCTATCATAATGTGCTCCACCCAGTGGTTCTGGAATAATATCGTCAACTAATTTATGTTTTTTCATATCTGCAGAAGTCAATTTTAATGCTTCGGCTGCAATTTCTTTATATTCCCAGCTTTTCCATAAAATTGAGGAACAAGATTCGGGAGAAATAACTGAATACCAAGTATTTTCCATCATATAAACTTTGTCTCCAACACCTATTCCTAGAGCTCCACCAGATGCTCCTTCGCCAACAATTACCGAAATAATTGGTGTTTTTAGTCGAATCATTTCTAGAATATTTCTAGCAATAGCTTCTCCTTGTCCACGTTCTTCAGCTTCAAGTCCTGGATATGCTCCAGGAGTATCTATTAAAGTCAAAACTGGAATACCGAATTTTTCTGCCATTTTCATTAATCGCAAAGCTTTTCTATAACCTTCTGGGTTTGCCATTCCGAAATTTCTGAATTGTCGAGTTTTAGTATTAAAACCTTTTTGTTGACCAATAATCATGAACGATTGTCCACCAATTTTCCCTAATCCTCCAATCATTGCTTTGTCATCTTTGAAATTTCTATCACCAAAAAGTTCAAGAAAAGTATCTCCACACAATGCACGAACGTGATCCATTGTATAGGGACGACTTGGGTGACGTGATAATTGAACTCGTTGCCATGCTGTTAGATTTTTGTAAATATCTTTTTTGGCTGCTTCGAGTTTTTTATTGATTTGTTTGCAAGTATCCGTTACATCAACATTTGACTCTTTACCAATTATTTGGCATTTGTCTAATTGTTCAATTAGTTCTTTTATAGGAAGTTCAAAATCTAAATATTCCATTTTTAAGGGATTTTTTTTATGTAAGCAAAGATAGTTTTAAATTTAAAATATAAAACTAATTGATTTAAAATTTAAGTTGATTTTTTGGTGTTTAGGTTATTTCTTAAAATGCTTTACAATTCCATTTAATATAACTGTTATTAATATTATAACGGAGCCAATGTAGAAAGAAATACTCATTTTTTCGTTGCCACCAATAATAAAATAAGCTAAAAAAATGCCATAAACTGGCTCGAGATTCGTGGTTAACATTACTGTATAAGGAGATAATTTTTTCATTACGTTTACTGATGCTGTAAAGGCATAAGCAGTGCAAATCGATGATAATAACAGGATTAATATTAAATCTCGATTAGAAATCTCGAAAAAGGTTGGGTTAAATTTATCTTCAAAAAACAAATAAACGGTTACAAATAAAAATCCTGCAATAAATTCATAAAACGCAATTACTGTTGAATCGTGTTTTTTGATTAATTTCCCATTTAATAAAGTAAAAATTACACCAATAAAAATTGAAAAAATTGCGCATAAAATTCCTTCTAAATAATTAATTTCGACTTGCATTATAATGTAAAGTCCAGCAATTATTATCAATCCGAATAAAACTTCATACCATAGAATTCTTCGATTAAAGAAGATTGGTTCAAGAATTGAAGCCATAAATGCGCCAAGAGAAAACATTGCTAATGTGATAGAAACATTTGAAATATTAATAGCTTTGAAGAAAAATATCCAATGTAAAGCGATTAAGAATCCGACTAAAAATAATTTTAAAATTTCTTTAATTTGAAGTTTGATTGGTATTTTTGCAATTAATATATAAACTAACAAAAATATTGCAGAAAGCAACATCCTATACCAAACTAAGGAAGCTTCTTTTACAGTAATAAGTGCACCAAGAACTGCTGTAAACCCCCAAATAAATACTATTAAATGAAGTTCGAGATGACTTTTTATTTTATCGTCTAGCATTTCGAAGGGTAAAAATAGCGATTATCCCAAAAACTGTATTTGGTACCCAAACTGCAATTATTGCTGGTAAAGTTGATTTTTCGGCCAAAACTCCAAATATTTTTTCGAAGAATACGAATGAAAATGCCAATAATATTCCGATTGTCAGGTTCATACCCATTCCGCCACGTCTTTTCATTGAAGAAACTGCAACTGCTAATATGGTCAAAATAAATGCAGAAACTGGAATAGAATATTTTTTATATAAAACAACCAAATATACATTCATATTAGCGTTTCCTCTAGATCTTTCTTTAGCAATAAACTTATTCAAATCCCACAAAGGTAGAGTTTCTGCAATATAAACCACTGGTGTTAAGTCTTCTAGGTCGAATTTAAAAATAGTGTCTTTTTTATCAGCTTTTTCTAGTATATCATTCAAAACTCCTACTTTACGTTTGTTATAATCAAACATCGAATAGTTTTTTTCTTTTGGGTTCCATTTTATTCTCGATGCTGTAATTTTGTATTTTAAGGTTTTATCAGCATTGAATTTCTCTAAAGAGAAATTAAAAGCCATTTTCGAAACCGTATTAAAATTAGAAACATAAATAAATTCGTCTTCAGCGATTTGTCTATAAACGTCCGTACTTTCTCCTCGCATTTCATTCACGCCATTACCAATCAAATAGGTATATCTAAAATTATTGTAAACACCGCTGGCTTTTGGAGCTAAATAAAAACCCATCATTAATGCAAAAAGCGATACAATTGTTGCACCTATTATATAAGGTCTCAAAAAACGGTTAAAAGATATGCCTGAACTTAATATTGCAATAATCTCAGTTTTGTTTGCTAATTGAGATGTAAACCAAATAATTGATAGAAATAAAAATATTGGAAATAAAAAATTTGCAAAATGAATCGTGAAATTTAAATAGTAGTAAGCAATTTCCCCAATTGGAACCTTGTTTTCTATCATTTTATTAACTTTCTCGGATATATCAATAATTATCCCAATCGGAATAAATAGCAATAACATTACCGAGAAAGTCGCCAGATATCTTTTTAAAATGTATTTGTCTAAAATTGTTAACATTTATTAGTTTAAAAGTTTAAAGTTTCAGATTTTAGACCTCAAATAACTTGAAACCTGAAATCTTAAACAAAATTAAAGTCTTTGACTCATATTCTTAACCATCATTTCTTTCCAAGTTGCAAAATCTCCATCAATAATATGCTTTCTGGCTTCGCGCACCAACCACATATAAAATCCAAGATTGTGAATTGTTGCAATTTGTTTGCCTAAATATTCGTTGGCTGCAAACAAATGACGCAAGTAGGCTTTAGAATATTCTCTATCGACGAAAGTCAAACCCATCTCGTCAACTTGACTAAAATCGGCTTCCCATTTTTTGTTTTTTATATTGATAGTTCCATTTGCAGTAAACAACATTCCATTTCTAGCATTTCTAGTTGGCATTACGCAATCGAACATATCTACGCCAAGAGCAATGTTTTCAAGCAAATTAATAGGAGTTCCAACACCCATTAAATATCTTGGTTTCTCTTCTGGTAGAATGTCGCAAACAATTTCTGTCATAGCATACATCTCTTCGGCAGGTTCTCCAACTGATAGTCCACCTATTGCATTGGCTTTTTGACCCGAATTGGCAATGTATTCTGCCGATTGCACCCGCAAATCTTTATAAGTGCTTCCTTGAACAATTGGCATAAATGTTTGCTCAAAATCATATTTAAAAGGCAATTTTTCTAAATGTTTGATACACCGATCTAACCATCTGTGTGTCATGTGCATCGAACGTTGTGCATATTTATAATCGCAAGGATATGGTGTACATTCATCAAAAGCCATAATTATATCTGCTCCAATAACACGTTGAGTTTCCATAACGTTTTCTGGGGAAAAAAAATGTACCGAACCATCAATATGCGATTTGAATTTCACGCCCTCTTCCTTTATTTTTCTATTTGCCGAAAGCGAATAAACCTGATAACCACCCGAATCAGTCAATATATTCCTGTCCCAATTCATAAATTTGTGCAATCCCCCAGCTTTTTCAAGAATGTCTAATTTAGGTCTTAAATATAAATGATAAGTGTTACCTAATATAATGTCTGGATTAATTTCTTCTTTTAGTTCTCGTTGATGCACACCTTTTACAGACGCAACTGTACCTACAGGCATAAAAATCGGAGTTTCTATAGTGCCGTGATCAGTAATTATTGTTCCAGCTCGAGCTTTAGTTTGCGTGTTTTTTTTAAGTAATTCAAATTTCATAGGCGCAAATATAGTTTAATTTGATAATTTGAAAATTAGTTAATTAGAAAAATTTATGATTTTACCTTAATTATACTCTTTTCAAGTACTTAATACTTTACTAATCCTTTGTGCGTGCCAGTCCCGAAGCGTCGGGATCAAAAACGGGCTTCCATACATTCTACTCAGTTGCCCCTTTTCAATCCCGACGCTTCGGGACTGTCAGGCTATTCGCGGCACATGGTGCCCAGCTACTATCCTTCACGCAATCAATTGCTTAAATAGTACCTATGCATTCAAACATTCCACATTTAATTTTCCAATTTGAAACTTCAAATTACCCAATATAAAACCATCCAAAACGCACTAAATCAATCCAAAAATCGACAAAGGGTATAGTGCTGTTTGTTTATGGAGGTCTTTAGAGGGGATAAATCGCAAGTAATCAATGCATTAAAAAGAATAAAAAAAAACATTAAAAATAAGTTTGTAAAACAAAAAAGAATACTTACTTTTGCACCCGCATTGTAAGAGAGTTAAGTTTGAAATAATGGCAGAAAAAGATTTAAAAAATAAATCAAAAAAAGTTTGCCAGAAATAAATAAACGAATTACCTTTGCACCCCGCAAGATAATAGAATTTTGAAATTTTG